>NZ_JAVRIC010000033.1 GCF_031846245.1 Banduia mediterranea
TATTATCAATAAGCCATTTTTGTCTTTTATTTTCAACGGCTTATTTTACTGCTAATCGGTAATACCATGAAAAATACCATGCTCAGAAATTCCTTAAAAATAATTTCATTTTTTGCTGATAGCTCCACTAAACAACGGTCAGCATCAGGCTGCCCGGGGGTAACTACTAACCCTATGGGGAAGCTCTCCACTCTGTCTGCTAGCCGGCAAAAAGGTATAACGCTGACGCTAACCATTTTACCGGATCTCTCCCGACCCAACCTAAAGAGATTTCAGTCCCCCTCGATAAGCCTCCCGAAATGCTCAGGGCAAGTGTCGGGAGTTCATTGCGCACCAATGATACTATCGTGCCCTCGAAAAACAGCAGGAAACACTTTAAATGCGCGAAAAACTGGAGCGATACCAGGTCTGGCTTTATCTGGTAGCCATCCTGGTCGGCATGGCCATCGGCTGGATGTCACCAGGGCAGACCCGTCATTGGGAAGTGTTGCTGTGGCCGGCCCTGGGAGCTCTCTTGTACACCACTTTCACCCAGGTGCCACTGCTACATCTCACGTCGGCATTTCGTGATCGCCGCTTCCTGGCCGCTTTGCTGACGGGCAATTTTATTCTGATACCGGTGGTCGTTGGTCTTCTGTTGTGGCTGTTACCGGATGATCCCGCCATTCGCCTCGGTGTGCTACTGGTACTGCTGGTACCCTGTACGGACTGGTTTATCAGTTTTACCCATCTTGGCGGCGGGGACGGGGCCCGGGCCATCACGGCCGCACCTATTCTTTTGCTGGTCCAGCTCATTTTGCTGCCCGTTTATATCTGGCTCTTCATGGGCAATATCGCCATTGAACTGGCCGTTGGCAGCCACTTGCTGCCAGCTTTCTTTGGATTGATTGTCACCCCGCTGATCCTGGCCTGGTTAACCGAACGATTAACCGAAAACCACCAACGAGCGCAAACACTGGTGGACTGGCTTGGGTGGCTGCCCGTGCCATTGCTGGCGCTGGTGGTGTTTCTGATTGCCGGCTCCCAGGTCAGCCTGGTGATCGACAATGGCGCCCTGCTGTGGTCAGCGCTTGTGGTTTTTGTGCTTTACCTGATTGCCGCCGCCATTATCGGCAAGGGGCTCAGTGAGCTATTCGGGTTCACGCCCACTATCGGTCGCACCCTCACCTTCAGCTTTGGTACCCGCAACTCCTTCGTCATGCTGCCGCTGGCGCTGTCACTGCCGGAGCCCTGGCGTGCCGCCATCGTTGTCATCGTCTTCCAATCCCTGGTCGAGTTGTTCGGCATGGTCGCGTATCTGCGCTGGCTGCCGCGTCTGATCAAGAATACCCACTGAGCCAGACAATAAGCGGCATGATCGAGGAACTTTCTCTGAACATCACCGCCGGATTTTGACGCGACAATAGCCCAAGTTGATTGAATCCCCCTAGTAAATTATAGTGTGCGCTCATTTCTACTCGGCTCGCTTGATAATCGAATGGCAAAAAACTGGACGCTAATACTGTTTGCGGTATTGATGGTAGTGCAATCACTATCCATCGCCGCTGATGTATTGCCTATCCATTCGGATCACCAACCCCATGAGTTGGCGGATATGTCCGGGGGCGACGGTTCAACCCAAGCGACAGACCCGTCACCGGGATCAGACCACAACACACCGCCCGGCCATTGCCACTCCTGTCATTGCCATGGCTCTCATATGCTGCTGTCCATGCAGCTGCCCACGCTGTCTACTGCCTCTTCCGGCCAAGTCACACTGCGCTATACCGTCGACCACCCGTCTCCCCCCATCGCTGCGATACTCCGACCGCCCATAGCCTAACCTCACTTTCCGGTCATCGACCGGCACCAGGATTTTTCAAAAATCTTTACGTGAGGTAATTCATGTCCATGCTATTCCGTTTGCGTCCGGATTCAGGCCGAAGCCTGATAATCCGGACAACGCGCCTGCTGATTTGCGGCGCGCTGCTAAGCCTGTCCGGGCTTATCCAGGCCGCTGATCGCGCCCCTGCAACACTGACGCTACCCGAGGCCTTCGCCCGGGTGCTCAGTGACAACCCCGAATTGGCGATCTATCCCTACGATATTCGCGCGGCCGAGGCGCGGGCCCTCCAGGCCGGGTTTCGCCCCAACCCGCAAGTATCCCTCGACGTCGAGAATATAGCCGGCAGCGGCGAGTTCTCGGGGACCGATGCCATGGAAACCACCCTGGCGCTTAGTCAGGTCATTGAGATGGGTGGCAAGCGCCCTCTGCGCCGGGATGTCGGGCAATGGCGCCGCCAAACCCTCGAGCGCGACTACGAACTGGCCCGCCTGGACGCACTATCGGCGGCGGCCAGCCGCTACCTGGAAGTGGCACAAACCCAGCGCCTGCTGGCCTTTGCCCGGGAAGTCGTGGACTTTACAAGCGCCGCGGAGAAAGTCGCCCAAAGGCGGTTTAATGCTGGCAGTGCCAGCCGGGCGGAACTGAGCCGTGCCCGCACGGACTTCATGCAAGCGAAGCTGGCGGTGAGCAATCTCACCGTGCGCCTGGGAAACGCCAAACGGCGCCTGGCGAGCCTGTGGGGTGAAACCTCAGCGGATTTTGGTGATGTAGAGGCCGAACTCTTCGCCTTGGCGCCAACGCCTGAGTTTGCCAGCGTCCAGCTCCAGCTGGAACAGGCGCCGCAGCTGCAACGGTTCTTGACCCTTGAAAGGCTGCGCCAGGCCGAGCTGGACCTGGCCATCGCCCGCGGCCGACAGGACATCGAAGTCGGTGCTGGCATCAGACGGGTCGAGGGAATCGGTGATACTGGTGTGGTTTTTTCGTTTTCCATGCCCCTTGGCATCTCTAACCGAAACCAGGGCAACATCAGTGCCGCGCGGGAAAACCTGACAAAACTTGACCTCGAAGAAAAAGCCACCCGGGTGAAGGTTTTCACGGAGCTGCGCAATGCCTTCGTCCAACTGGAACAGGCCCGCGAGCGGGTTACCCTGTTACGTGAGCAGATACTGCCTGAGGCACAGCAGGCACTGGCGCTGATTCAGGAGGGCTACGGCGACGGGCGTTTTTCCTATCTGGAACTGGTGGAAGCCCGGCGCCAGCTGCTGTCCTTCGAAACCGAGGCCGTTGCCGCCGCCACCGATTTTCATCAAACCCTTATCACCCTGGAGACCTTGACCGGCCAGCCGCTAACGGGGGAGCGCCAACCACTCTACCCCACCGAAGCAATCAATGATTTCCGGTCCGATCTGCGCCTGCCCACGCTGGACAGCATCGATGATAAAGCGTCTCTTTCGCCACAGGATGAATCACAATGAACAAGTTACTGAATTATTTAATGGGCGGCTTGCTGCTAGCCGCCATGGCATATCAAAGCACAATCGCCGCCCCATCAGATCAAGCCGCTCACACCGAAGAAGGCGCTCAGCACGCAGATGAAAAGCAACACTCGAAAGAGGAACATGCCGGGGAAGACCACGCTGAGGATGAAGGCGACCATGCCGAAGAAACCGGCCATGAAAGCCATGAGGAGGAAGAGCCTGATCTAACTTTTAGCGCCGATCTGCTACGCGAATTTGGCGGTGAAATCACCACTGCTGAAGCCGGTATGATTCGCCAGCAGGTCTCGCTACCCGGCGAGGTAAAACTCAACGAAGAAGCCGTGGCCCATATCACACCCCGGTTTTCGGCCAAGATCGTCGAGGTGCAGGCGAAAACCGGTGACCGGGTCAAGGCCGGTGACATTCTCGCCACCGCCGAGAGCTCCGAGACCCTGTCCCGCTTTCAGCTGAAATCTCTGATTGATGGCATTGTCATCAAACGCCACGTCACCTTGGGTGAACATTTAGCGCCCGATGATTCCGCCTTTGTCGTCGCGAACCTGTCCACGCTGTGGGTGGATATCGCTCTCTACCCCAAGCAAGTGCCTCTGGTAAAAGCCGGACAGCCGGTGCGGATAACCACCAGCCACGGCCCCGAACCTGTGGAGACCAGCCTGGACTATGTGGCTCCCCTGGTGGACGAGGCCACGCGCACGGGCCTGGCACGGGTCTTCCTGGCCAATACGGATAATAACTGGAAGCCGGGCATGTTCATTGAAGGCCAAATCACCCTGGGCGAATTTTCCGCAGAGGTAGTGGCGCCCCGAACCGCCGTCATCGACATAGAGGGTCAGCCCACGATATTCGTTCAGCACGACGGCAGCTGGGAACCTCGCCCGGTCAAGCTGGGTCGCGGAGACAGCCACTCTGTCGAGATTCTAGCGGGCCTTGATACGGGTGAACGCTATGTTTCTAAAGGTGGATTCGTGCTGAAGGCTCAGCTGCAGAAAAGCGAATTCGAATCCGGACACAACCACTAATCGCAGGAGAACAGTATGCAAACTCTTATTCGTTTTGCGCTGGAGAACCGGCTGCTAGTGGTCGTGATTTCTCTGGCGATGCTTATCGGCGGTTACTTCGCCTATCGCACCCTGCCGGTTGATGCCTACCCGGATATTTCACCGGCGTTGGTGCAGGTCTTTGTAGAAACCGAAGGTCTGGCGCCGGAGGAAGTCGAGAAATACGTCACCTACCCCATCGAAAGCGCTATGAATGGCCTGCCCCAACTGGATCATGTGCGCTCTATCTCCAACTTCGGATTGTCCGTAGTCAATATTTATTTCGAGGACGGCACCGACATCTACTTTGCCCGACAATTAGTGGGGGAAAGATTACAGGTAGCGCGGGAGGCTATTCCCGACGGCTTCGGGGAGCCGGTAATGGGCCCCATTACCACAGGGCTAGGCCAGATTCTGTTCTACGTACTGGAGGATACCAGCGGGCAATACAGCAACACCGAGCTGCGGGAAATTCAGGACTGGATCGTCAAGTTCAACCTGCAGACGGTAAAAGGTGTCACCGAAGTCCTTTCCATCGGTGGTGAGGTCAAGCAGTTTCAAGTACGTATCGATCCCGACGCGCTGATCCGCTACGACGTGTCACTGCCCGATATCAAGGAGCGCATCGAGGCCAACAATGCCAACGCCGGGGCGCAGTTCATCGTCAAAAACGATGAGGAGTACATCGTTCGCTCCGTGGGTCTGGCCACGGACCTTGAAGCCCTGCGTAACATTGTGGTGAAAACCATCGGCGGCACACCCGTCTACCTCCACCAACTGGGCGAACTGGACATCGGCGGTGAAATCCGTCGCGGGCTGACCAGCAAGGACGGCGAAGGCGAAGTGGTCGTGGGAATGGTCTTGAAGCTGATTGGCAGTAATACCTCCCAGGTGATCGGCGCCGTCAAGGCGGAGTTAGCCACCATCAACGCCAACCTGCCGAAAGGCATCGAGGTGCAGCCCTATTATGACCAGGCGACCCTGGTGAAAGCCGCAGTGAGCACGGTAATCAACGCACTACTCCAAGGTATTATTCTGGTGGCTCTGGTGCTGTTGGCTTTTATGGGCGGCCTGCGGCCCAGCCTGGTGGTGGCGCTGTCGATTCCCTTCTCCGTCGGCTTCACCTTTCTCGCCATGAAATTCTTCGACATATCAGCCAACCTGATGTCGCTGGGCGGGATCGCCATCGCCATCGGCATGATGGTGGATGGTGCTGTGGTCGTGGTGGAGAATATCGACCGGATGTTGCGCGAATCCTCCCCGGATGAATCGCGCCTGCACCTGGTGGCGCGGGCCTGTCAGTCGGTGGCGCGCCCGATTCTGTTTGCCATCAGTATCATCATCATTGTGTTCCTGCCGCTGTTCACCTTGCAGGGGGTGGAAGGGGCGACCTTCCGGCCACTGGCCTATACCGTAGCGGTGGCCATGCTTGGCTCGCTGTTCTTTGCTCTGATTGTGGCACCTGTGGCCTCCTCCCTGCTGATGAAGCGCCCCGAGACAGACCCAGACAAACCCCGCAAGGACATTGTCAGCCTGCTGCTGAAAGGCTACCAACCCCTGGTACAGGCCATGGTGACGCGCCGCTGGATTGCTGTGACCCTGGCGGCGGTGGTCCTGCTCATCGGCATTGTCGTCGCCCCGCGGCTCGGATCGGAGTTTGTGCCCCGCTTCAACGAAGGGGATTTGCTGATCCGCGCCACCATGGCGCCGTCCATCTCCCTGGAAAAAGCCGAGACGACCATTGGCGTATTCGAGCGGCAATTGATGGCAGCGTTTCCGGAGGTCACCCAGGTGGTGTCGCGCATTGGCCGGGGTGAAGTCGGCGCCCACGCCGATCCGGTGAATAACGCGGAGATTTTCGTTGCGCTCAAGCCCCAGGAGGAATGGCAAAGCGCGGAAACCCTGGATGGCCTCTACGCGGCCATGAGCGAAAAATTCGCGGATTTCCCCGGCGCGCAATTCAACTTCACCCAGCCCATTGCCGCCGCCGTGGATGAACTGCTCACCGGCACCAAGGCCGAACTGGCCGCCAAGCTCTTTGGCGATGACCTGGATGTGCTGGTGGAGAAAGCACAGGCCATCGAACAGGTGATGCGCACCGTGCAGGGCGCCCAGGACGTTCAGCGCGATCAAATCGGCGGTACGCCGCAACTGCGCATTTCGTTGAACCGGGAGGCTATTGCCCGTTACGGCCTCAATGTCAGCGACGTGCAACGCACACTGAGCGTGGCCGTGGGCGGCAGCGAGGCCGGACAAGTGTTTGAGGGTATCCGCCGCTTCGACATCTATGTGCGACTTGAGGAGTCCGCCCGCAACCGGGCCGATGTGATCGAGCAGCTCATTATCAAGAACGCCGCCGGACAGCGCATTCCCCTGGAAGAGCTGGCCACCATTGAGGAAGTGGTGGGGCCGCGCCAGATCACCCGGGAAAACAACCAGCGTTTTATCACCATCCAGACCAATGTCCGCGACCGGGATATCGGTTCGTTCGTGGCCGAGGCCGATGCCGCCATTGCGCAGCAGGTGGATTTACCGCCCGGCTATTTCCTTAAATGGGGCGGGCAGTTCGAACTCCAGCAACAGGCCAACAAGCGCCTGATGATCGTGGTGCCCATTACCCTGGCACTGGTGTTCCTGATGCTGTTCGTCAATTTCAGATCCCTGCGCAACGCCCTGTTGATCATGCTCAATATCCCGCTGGCGCTGGTGGGCGGTATCGTCGCCCTGTGGCTGAGCGGCCAGAGCCTCTCGGTGCCGGCCTCGGTGGGCTTTATCGCCCTGTTTGGTATCGCCCTGGAAAATGGCCTGGTGCTGGTGAGTTACCTGAATGAACTGGTCAAGGACGGGGTATCCATTGCTGAAGCCAGTGTGCGGGCGGCCTGTGCAAGGCTGCGGGCGGTGATCATGACCGCCGTCACCACCGCCTTGGGGCTGTTCCCGCTGCTGTTCGCCACCGGCACCGGCAGCGAAGTGCAGCGGCCACTGGCCACCGTCGTGGTCGGCGGCCTGGTGACCGCCACCATCCTGACCCTATTGGTTATACCCGCCCTGTATCACTGGTTTGCCGACAAGCCCGCTGATATGAGCGAATCCCATTAACCCGGAGTGACTGTCATGCAAGAGATCAAAGCCTATATCAAACACCACAAACTGGAAGCCGTGACCCTGGCCCTGCACCGCGTGCAGGGCGTCACCGGCATGAGCGTCGCCCACGTTGTCGGCTTCGGTCGGAGCAAAGTCAATACCAGCGCCGCCAACCCGATTGAGGGCGCGGGGGATTTTGTCAAGCACGTGAAGGTGGAAATCGTGTGTCACGATCAGTACGTGGACGAGGTCGTCCGCGTACTAAAAACCGAGGCGCACACCGGACTGCGCGGCGATGGCCGCATTTTTGTCAGCGATGTCAATCGTGCGATCCGGATCGAAGATGGTGTCGAGGACGATACGGTTGTCTGAGAAGAGAACCCGCCCTCTTCAGGCGAGCGGGTTCCATTTCAGCCTTCGCTCCCTCTACACCTGATGATTCTTCTTCAACAGGAGCTGTGGCTCATGACCTTGTACAGTCAGTTCAAGCCGTTTTGAATGGTTTTACTGGGCAAGGTCATGACAGCAGGACAAGATTATGAGTGATTCACCCAAGCAGCGAAAAGATGACTCGAAGGAGGCTCCACCCTTTAGAACACATCGCATCCATGCCATTAATGGCGAATGGTATTTTTTAACCCGTGAAGGTCAAAATATCGGGTCATTTCCCACCAAAGATGATGCAGAAGCGGGCTTAGCGAGATTTCTTAAAATGGTCAAAAAAACGAGTAAATGATAACCGTGAATCCACAAAGTCGCCAATGCACGGGCACCAACAGTATAGGAATGGCATGTCTTCTTAATCTGGGCCTTACCATTATCGAGTTTGTCGACGGTTGATTGATTTACAGTTCGACTATCATCGCCATCGCACAGCATCTCCTAACCAATTACCAACGCAAAATTCCGCTACCATCAGTCGGAAAAACTCAGGTAAATCCATGGACCAGTCCGTAGAAAGAAACAGCATTGATCTAGCCTATAAAGCAACTGGCCGTAAGTTTTTGGACAGGGAAACCGCCGGAGGGCTGCTTCTGATTGGAGCCACCGTCATCGCTCTGGTGTTGGGTAATTCTCCATGGGCTGACACTTATCACCACTACCTTAAAGATGAACTTCTTTTTGAGCTGTCCGAGCATTTTACTTTCCGCCTGACACTCGAAGAGTGGATCAACGACGGCCTTATGGCCATATTCTTTCTGGTGGCTTCTCTGGAACTGAAGCGGGAAATTCTGGTAGGCGAATTGTCATCCTTAAAGAAAGCCTCCATGCCACTTTTGGGAGCGCTTGGCGGGATGGTCGTCCCGGCCCTGATTTTTGTCGCCCTGAATGTTGACACAGAAAATATAGCCGGATGGGGTATTCCGATGGCTACTGATATTGCTTACTCCTTAGGCATTATCGGATTACTGGGACAACGCGTGCCTTTGCAACTTAAAATTTTTTTGGTTGCACTGGCTATAGTCGATGATTTAGGAGCCATACTCGTCATTGCTTTGTTCTACAGCAACAACCTGAGTTGGTTATATCTCGGGGCAGGAGCAGGTACTTTTACTCTATTGCTGCTATGCAACCGCCTTGGCGTAAAAAATCTTTTTTGGTACCTATTGGGGGGTATCATTTTGTGGTACTGCTTTCTGAATTCAGGCGTTCACCCCACCATTGCCGGCGTCCTGTTCGCCATCACCATACCCGTAAAACCCAAACTGGACAGTAAAACCCTGAAAGAACGCACCGCCAGAAATGTTGCGGCACTGGAAGAGACGGACATAGAAAACCGTGACCCATTCCAGGACAGTCGTCAACGAAAATTTCTAGAGGCCATAAAAAAAGACACTGAAAACTCAAGCCCACCACTACTGAAACTAGAAAATTCGTTAATTGATTTTAACGTCTTTTTCATTATCCCTGTCTTCGCCATTGCTAATGCGGGCGTCAAATTGGATGTCAGTTTATTGGAGGTGGTATCGGGCTCTCTGGGCCTGGGTATATTGTTAGGTCTCGCGCTTGGAAAGGCATTAGGAATAAGCCTCTTCGCGTTAATCGGTGAAAAGCTGGGCATAGCAGAATTGCACAGTTCACTGAGATGGCGGCATGTGGTTGGCATGGGCATGATAGCCGGCATTGGATTTACCATGTCTCTGTTCATCACCAACCTGGCATTTAGCGACCCTGAGTTGGTCAAGATATCCAAGATCAGCATCCTGTTAGCGTCGCTGATTGCCGCTGTTGGCGGTGTTACCATGTTGTTGATCGGCACTGTGCGAGATAGCCACGAGAATAGAAAGAAATAAACGATGTCCGATGGTATTCGCGTGCAGTTCACGGCTTTTCTCGCCTCGATAGGCCTGGCTGACGCCATTTGCATGGGCCGCCATGGCATCTCTGATCACCGTGGCAGTTTTGCCCGTCACTGTCACAGCTCCGATGACGACCTACAAAGCAGGGACTAAGCTGAATACAATAGATGCTTCTTTATACATAGACACCAAACGAGGTTAGTCCAATGAGCCACGACCATGTGCATATGGCCCCCGAGACCAAGGATAAACGAGTTGCCATCGCCATCTGGGCGAACGGTATCCTGACCCTGGCTCAGATTGGGGGAGGCATCTTTGCCGGCAGTCTCGCCCTTATCGCGGACGCCTTGCATAACTTCTCTGATATGGCATCGCTTGTCATCGCGTTCGCGGCGCAGAAAATTGCGCGCCGCCCGGCTGACGCAAAGATGACCTTTGGCTACGGCCGCATTGAAATCGTTGCAGCCCTCATCAACTACACCACATTGATCATTATCGGGATCTATCTGATCTACGAAGGTGGCATGCGGATCATTGATCCTCCAGAGGTAAAGGGCTGGTGGGTCGTCTGGCTTGGCGGTATCGCCCTGGTCGTGGATGCATTAACAGCGTTACTCACGTATTCGATGCAGAAAGGCAGTGTCAATATCCGTGCATTGTTCCTTCACAATCTGTCGGATGCACTCGCGTCGGTCGCCGTGGTCATTGGCGGGGCTCTTATTCTACTCTACGACATGCGCTGGGTTGATCCTGCAATCACCATCGGCATCGCGGGCTACATTCTCTACCTGGGTCTGACAGAAATCGGCGGTACTATCAGAACCCTCATGCTGGGCAGCCCGGTGGATATCGATACCGATGCCGTCATTGTTGCCCTGTCCAACATCGAAGGCGTTATCGATCTTCATCACGTGCATTTTTGGCAGATGGGCGAACACGATGCCTCGCTGGAGGCCCATGTGATTATCGAGGAAAGTGCATGGGATCAGCTTGAGAATATCAAGTACAGGATAAAACAGGCTCTGGCGCAGGAATTCAACATTAGTCATTCAACACTGGAATTCGAGCACCCGGACCACATGCACAAGGATGCCCACACCTATGGGCACGGTTGACAGAAAATTCTCCATAAGCATCGGCGAGAGCGGCGACTATTTTAATAGGCCGCCCAGGCGCGGAATTTTGCCGGCATGAATCCGAGCAGCGAGAAAGGACCAGAGACTAATAGCGCAGTTTCAGAATGCGCCGGGCGCCATTCAACACAATCAGCCCGATGATCAGACCAATAACCAGGTCGGGATAACGGGAACCCGTCCAGGCGACCAGTACACCGGCGAGGATAACCCCCGAATTGGCGATGACATCATTAGCGGAAAAGATCCAACTTGCTTTCATGTGTGCACCGCCGTGCCGGTTTCTTGCGATAAGCACCAGACACCAGACGTTGGCCGCCAGGGCCACAAGACCAAAACCCATCATTAACGCGGATACGGGTTCGCTGCCGAAAACAAATCGCCGCCCGACTTCAGCCAGGACTCCCAGCGCCAGAATCAACTGCAGCCAGCCTGACAAATGCGCCGCGCGCAGCTTCATCCGCACACTGTGTCCAACGGCATACAGTGCCACGCCGTAGACGGCGGCATCAGCAAACATGTCCAAAGAATCCGCGATCAAACCAGTGGATTGCGCCAGCCAGCCTACTGTCAGTTCAACCACAAACATAACGCCGTTGATGGCCAGCAACCACTTCAGTATACCGGCTTCGACCTGGGCGGTTGCCTCTTCCTTCTCCCTGGCCAAGACTAAATCCTCTTCCCCCACCGGGGTGGTTTTTTCGAGCGTGGCACCCAGTCCCAGGGAGCGCATCCTCTCCTCGATGGCAGCCCCATTGTCGCCATGGAATACCCGCACCTTCCGATTCGGTGTATCGAACTCCAGTAAAACGCGGGGCTCAATACTGTCCAAGGCCATGCGGATCATCCCCTCTTCCGACGGGCAGTCCATTTTTGGTACCCGGTAGTCACTGACATAGCCATGTTGAAAAGCCATATCAGTATTCGCTATTGCAGAGGTGGGGGCATTGGCAATCTTGTTGCTCTGACAGTTGTCATTGCACGGGTCAGACATCGAATAAAGCCCTTGTGGATGTACAGACAGCCACTATAAACTCTATAATAACTATAGAGTCAATCGGGATATTGAGAGATGATGAAAATCGGCGAACTGTCCAAAGTGGCTGGCTGCTCCGTGCAAACCATCCGGCATTATGAAAAGGAACATTTGATTGCCTCCGCAGAACGCAGTGAAGGCAATTTTCGCCTGTACGATGAAGCTGCCGTTGAGCAATTGCTGTTCATCAAGCACTGTCGCAGCCTGGATCTCAGTTTGCCGGAGATCCGGCAGCTGTTGGCTTTAAACCGTTCGCCCGGTGCGCAATGTGATGATGTGAATCAGATGATGGATAGGCATATCGAGCAGGTGGAGGCGCGTATCCAGGAACTCACCAAGCTGAACGAGCAACTGAGAATGCTGCGCCGCAGCTGCTCAAACCGTCGGACAGTGGAGCAGTGCGGTATATTGCGGAATTTGTCGGCTACTCCGGTTTCGAGCGGGTGACACCCGTTCCAAAAACTCTCCTGAACGTTCTGCAACAGGGGCATTTTTCCGCTGCCTTCTCGCCAGCCCCAGAAAGACCAGGAAAACCACCAGTACCGACAATTGCGCCAGGATACCCTGCCAGATGGATTTGACGCCGACCCAATCAATGTCAAAGCTGACAGGCAAGGATGTAATACCAATAAGACCCGCTTCTTGAAGTGCCGACATGGCTTTACCCATGAGGATAAACGCCAGGGCCAGCAACAGGCAGTTGGTGACGGAAAAGAATCTGGCAATGGGTAATTTCACTGAATAACGCACCAATAACCAGGCCAGCTAACCGCCTGACCAACACTCAAGCTATGGCTGAGAGTCAACTAGAGCACGTTAATCAACAAAAAACATAATCTCATCGTAAACTACAGCTCTTGTACATTAACCGCTCCATGGATTTTCTTCGACTGCTCAACAACGCGAGAATGATGAGTAAACAGAATGACTTGTGTCCTCTCAGATAATTCAGCGAGTGCATGCAATGCGGCTTGTGAACGAGCGTCATCAAAGTCCACAAGTATGTCATCCACAATAAAAGGCATCGGTTCGGACGATTCCATGTATTTTTCCAAAGACGCGAGACGCAACGCCAGATAAAGCTGATCCCGCGTCCCTGAGCTCATGCCTTCCACAGTCACACGCTCTCCCCCTGGACGAATGCCAGCGAGGATGGGTTCATCTCTTTCATTAAAATCGGTCATGAGACCATCGAACGAACCAAGTGTCAGTGCAGAGAAGTGTTCGCTGGCGCGCTTGACCAGCGGTCCTTGGTTCTCCTGGCGATAACGCTCAATCTGATCACGCAATATCTTGCCAGCCAACTTCACCTGAATATAGCGCTCAGCGTCTGAGCGGATACTGGCAAGTGTGGCCTGAGCCTGATCGGCGAGCGTGGCTGCCTGATCACTGCCATCCATAAGTTCCAATTCCTTTTCTTCACGCCCCTTTGCCGATGCGAGCTCTGTACGTTTGGGTTCGAGCTCATCCTCAATCTTATTGTTCAATTCTGTGATTCGCCCCGACAAACTATCCGGATCGATACCCTCCGCTTGAGCTTCCAACTCGGCAATGGTGCTGCCCTCACCTGCATCCAGGATCTCCTGCTCTATCGAATCAATTGCCGCCTTGATTCGAAGATAGTCAGCCGAGCGGCGTTCCGCAGCCTCAATTAGAGGGCGACCATCGCATTTTGCTTCCACACATAACGCATCCAGGCGATCCGTCATGGTCTTTATGGAGGCGTTCGAATCCTGTATCTCCTGCGTTGCCTGTTCGATCTGTTCTTCAATCTGTTGCCGCTTTGTCTGCCTTGATCGGTTTTCAGATAGCAGTGCGTTGAGGCGCACAACCGCATCATCGGCTGGCAACTCATCCAGTTCGGGGGCAATAGTGGCTACTATGGCCTCCACCTGGGTGCGGAATGCTGCGGCATCTTCGTCGATGGCACTGATCCTTATCCGCAATTTCTCCACTTCCTCCAGTTTCGAAAACAATGCTCTGAGATTTTCAAAGAAATCATCAACCTCCGATGGTAATGTCTCGCTTCGCAAACCAATACTGTGCATCTGCGCTGCCCACTGTGCCTTCCATGCTTCGAGCGCCTGCGTTGCCAATCGATGCTCTTCATTCAATGATTCAACGTCAGATTCCCGATCCTTAACTTCCTTACTCAATGAATCCCGTTTGCGTTTGGCTTCATCAAGCTGACCGGCTAACGCCTCGCATTCCAGGAGTACGATTTCAAGCTCGTTTGATGTGGACGCCGATCTTTCCAGTTGTATCAGTTGTGCATTGAGCCTCTGGAGGTGCGTGCTACGATTCTTCTCAAGCTCAGTCTCTTTTTGGCGCAACAGGTTAAGCTGCGCCACCTGATCACGAAGTTTTTCAAAGGCATCCAGCCAGGCTCGCATCTCTCGAGGAGTGCGTGGAACAATCTGACAAGGAGCCCACATTGCTTGCCAGTCAGCATCCAATTGAGCCTTCTCGGCGCTTGTTGCCTCAAGCTGCTCGGCTAACTTCTGAGCTTGCTGTTGCCCTCCCTCCTGCTTGGCCTGAAGGCTTGCCAGCGCGTGAACCCGGTCTGCTTCACGGCGCAGTCGATCGGATACCTCATCGGCACTTACAAGGCGATTTTCGAAGGCATCAGGCAATGTGCCTTCAGTCTGATATTCACTAGCTTCGACTGATACGTCTTCATTGTCTATCCACTGGCGACGCAGCAACTGCCAGACCGCATCGCGTTCTGATCGAGATTGTTTGAGAGAAACCTCCGTCGGTACCTCCCCGACTCGCTCGATTTCATCGAGCCTCTGCGATGTATCCTGCAAAGCATCGATTAGCTCGTCATTTTTCTCCTCAAGCCGCTGAATACGTTTTGAGAGATCAGCGTAGCTCTCTTCAAATTGATGGATGCTTTCCCGGTTTGGTAACGCCAAGCGAGCCATTTCATCCAGCTCACCTTGCCAAAGCGTGAGTCTTGAAAGGTCGGCAACACATTCTGCTTGCTGGCTTGCAAGTTGGCTCTGAGTGGACTGGATCGATGCGTCCAACTCCCCTTGCTTCCTGGCAGCGGTTATTGCACGGTGCAGTGCATCCGTCGAACCTGATTCGGCGATCTCGTCACGTTCCTTGCGGGCGGTCTGCAGGCGCTTTTCTGTTTCACGCAGACTGGTCTCTGCCTGTTCTGCACGAGCATTCAGGACGGCTTCTCTATTGCCCAAATTGGCAATAGGCTGCCGCTTTGCCACCACCGGACGTAACTGCTCAATATCCTTGAATTCGAGATCAGGGCGATTCTCTTTGAGTATTGACTCGGCATCTGCCAATAACTGCTTGGTTTCTGCTTCAAGATGCGGTCGATCTTGCTGTGCTTTTCGATGACCACCCAAGCGCGCATGAAGATCTTCAATATTCTCTGCCTGTTCCAGCAAGGCCTGGTTGGTGGATAACCCTGCAAGTTGCTGTTGTAATCCTCCGAGACGAGGGGTTGCCTTGCCCACGATGGCTTGAGCTGTCTCCAACGCATTGACTGCCTTCCGACGACGTCCAGAAAAATCATCGTGAAGGATGACAACGTCGCCCAGCGATTCCAGCTCCTGAAAAAGCTCACGTCGCTTTGAGAGTTTCGGTAAAACGCGCTGGATACGCTGTAAACGATTTATGTCCGTCCGGTTGTCTGCCAGTTCAGCCTGAATTCGCTTCAGCTCTTCCTCTGTACGTGCCAATGTACGGCGATGCTCATCCCACTCTCTGGACGAGAGCGAGCACTTTCTAATCTCAGCCCTCAGATCCGCATGTGTTCGAATGGCTGAATTGATCAGCGGCTTTGAACCAGCGGGAAGAAAAAGATTTTTCGCCGAATCATCCAGATCCCCAAGTACGGCGTGCAGTGCGTGACTACCAAGCGACGCGGAGAACAGTGCCTGACCGACCTCCCCTTTCTGCTCAAGGATCTCATTCCCTCCCTGCACCAATGCCTGATGATCGATCCCGAAAAGCGATTCGAAGAGTTCCGGTGTGACGCCCTGGAGAAAAGGCGTCAGTGCTTGTTCATCAAGCGCTTCACCATCGGGAGACAACAAGGTATTTTTCCGGCCTTTGCGCCGGCCGAAAGTGAGCTCACGATCATCATTATTCCGTAAATGGCCGTGGATACGGAGCCTATCATTGGCGTGAATAAAGTTATCAAGCGTACGCTCATCAATACCATAAAGCAGAGCTTTTAAACCGCGCAGAGCCGAGCTCTTTCCCGCCTCGTTAGGGCCATAGACGATATGTAACCCCACCTCGTCAAACACCAGCTCCCGCTCAGTAAAAGGCCCGAATGCTGTCAGATTCAATGTCCGAATCTTCATGACCTATTCTCCGTGGACAGCAAGCGATTGACGAGAAGCTCCTTGATATCCTCCAACGTCTCTTTGAGGAATTCCGGATTAGCTGGATCAAAGGGGTCATCGCCAGCCAGCAGTTCCGCGGGGAGTTTCTGACGAAGCACGGACATTTCATCTGCCAGTTCGTCCAGAACCGAGGAGTCCAGTTCCATGTCGTGGATGGCACGCAGCAGACCACTCAATGCATCATCACGTTCAAGTACTTCATCCGTGGAAATGGCAGGCATCGTCTTGATGGAAATTTTCTCTAACCAGATGCCAGCACCGCCGAGCCCGGTTGCCAAGGCTCGATACTCCTGTATCCAGCGTTCACGGTCAGCATGCAACTTCAGGTGTGCAGAGCAAGCCCCGTACAGAACCAGACGCACAGCCACCGGCCGCCCTTCAGCAGCATCCAATGCCGACTGCAACCCCTCTCGCACTTGCTCATAAATGTCGTCGACCGTCTCAGCAGCAGAAACATCAAGCTCGCAAATGGACCAACGCATCACATCGAGGTCGCGGTGTGCCACCTCGACAATCTCTCCACCATCCACCGTGACCAAAGTGCAGCCCTTTGGTCCTATCTCACGAATGTGTCTTCCCTGGATATTGCCTGGAAATACAATCCATGGGTCTTGGCTAATTTCTTCCCGTTTATGCACATGGCCCAATGCCCAATACTGGTATCCTTTGGAGCGCAGCCCATCAACAGTGCAAGGAGCATAGGGCTCATGGCCTGGCTTACCGTCAAGGCAGGTATGCAGCAAGCCGATATTCAGGAGTTGTCGATCGCCTTGCGGATAACCTTGTGAAATATCGTCCGTGACGGCCCGTGTTGCGAAACCCTGTCCGCAAATGCTCACACCCAGGTCGTCCAGAACAACCCGTTCAGGTTTCCTGGTTGAAAATAGAGTAACGTTGTCAGGTAAGCGAAGGTGCTTTGTAATCTGGCTGGCTGCGTCATGGTTGCCAGCCACGATAAAGGCACGGATACTGGCGTCGCGTAGCCTTCCCATTCGCTCAACAAAATAGAGGCCGGTGTTGTAGTCTTTCCAGTCCCCGTCATACAGGTCACCGACGAGTAACACGAATGCCACTTGCTCATCGATCGCCAGCTCAATCAAGTTGTCGAAGGCACGGCGCGTAGCACTGCGGATTTCCTCTACAGGGGCACCCTCGTATCGTTCCAATCCGTGCAGAGCACTGTCGAGATGGATGTCTGCTGCATGAATAAATTTCACAAAATCTCTTCCCTATTTAGTTTATTCGCACGTTATCGAGAACGTAATCCTCATATCTAATGTCCGTTTCCAAGCATTTCACCGGAATCAGTAAGAAGCCTAGTCAGGCGCAAACCATTCACACGGAGCAACTGCAAAACTTCCTCTAGCTGCAAACCCCATATCTCGGCTAGTTCTACGGCCACATTCGCCGCTTCCCATGGCATTACAGGAACACCACGAATTCGTGCAAATGGTCCATCACTTTCAGAAACCACACGATCCCGGGGCATTTGACCTGCTAATTTCCGACCATTGGCGGAAGTCAACATTGCAGGCCCAACGCTAAACCAACAGCCCATCTCCTTGGCTCGGGAAAGTTGCGAAGGTGAATCAGTGAACCAATGGAGAACGGCTGTTCCATAACCCGGGTGAGATTCGAGTAAACCCAACACTTCTTTTGCAGCCGATCGAGAGTGAATGCTGAGGACGCGCCCCCCGATATTTACACTATGCTGCAGAACTGACTGAAATATGTTCTTCTGTAGTTCAAAATGCTGCTTGTAGCGGGAAGATCCATCAAGGCCGACTTCACCAACCCCAGAATACAGTTCCATTTGTGAAAGCAGCATCTCCAACTCGCCACACTTTTTATCAGCAACTTCCGGATGAAGGCCTGGAGAAATGAATATTTTTTCCGAGGCCAGAAGCACCTTTGATGTTGCCGCGAAAGCTCTCGGGCTGGTAGTGACCAACCAAACAAACTCGACTCTATCCGATGCTTCCACATAAACCTTTCGTGCATCAGGATAAAGATCCAAGTGGCAATGAAAGTCCATCAGATTATGCCGTCCCTGCGAAGCACAACTGCAAGCTCTAGCAATCCCTGTTCAATAACACGGCGGTATTGAGGCCGATCCGCCTGAGAGGCAAACGATAACGTGGCCCCCAGAAAAGAATCGATGCCTTTTTGCTCAGAGGAAAGAACTGCGCAAGCTACGGCCATGGGATCATCCGCCTTTGTCTTACCTGCGGAAGATAAAGACGGAAATTTGTAATGTGTTGTGTCAACTTTCCCCCAATGCTGGATGGCAGCCTTGCGAACCATACATGGCACACAACGTCCACAGTGCGTGCGATTGTAGGTACGAAAACGACCACAGCTTGTTGTGTCACAAGCATGTCTTTTCAACATTGACTGATCAGCGCATTCTTCCAGCATCTCCCCTTTGGTTTTAAATCGGTAGGGCATGAGTAGACTGGCTTTAATATTCAGACCTACCAACAACTCCTGAAGCATGGACATGAATAGCGGGTAGGTAGTTCGGGTACTTAAACTGGCCATCCTTCCCGGCAATAAAGGCGGGTTGATGCTGATGAACCCATTTTCCGCCACAAAGATCTCTGTTTTCTCCATTGGTAGCAGCGATGTCGCAAGCACCGCCAGGCCATAGAAGGCCATTGAACGAGCTCTTGTGGATGTCTCTTTCTTACCTTTGAATACAACACGATGGCTCCACTGCTGATGCCATTCGCCACCACCAAGGTCATTGGCATATTTAATTTGTCGGGCTGAATCTTCAAAAGCGAGTTGTGATACAAAGATTGGCTTACGACCTTGCGCTACAGCATCGATCCCCCCTATCAGGCTATCGAGGCCGCCTGAAAGCAACGCGACACAGTCACGATCGCAAAGCCGGCGCTGGCCGTTGGGGGGAACAGGGCCACCTGCTGAGAATTGCAACGTCCAAAAATCGCCAGTCAATACACGCAACATCTTCTCGACAAGCTGACGATTGGCCTCCCATGGTGCGGGGTCATTGAGTGTGATATCAAGTTCAATCTGACGGGTCCATCCATCGGCGCTTTCCTTTCGGAGAACGGACACATCAGCCGCATAGACAGCAAAGCAAAAAAGTACAAAATCCCACACTGGAACCGACGGGGCATAACCTTCCTTTTCCAGCTCTCGAAGCCAGCCATGGGCTATACGACCAATCCCCGGATGCGATGACGATTCCAGGAATGTAAATGCCAGTGCACCTGAAGGCAGAGAGTCTGGCAACGCATCAACACTCGAACAAATAATTTTCATGATTCAGCAAACACCGTCAGTGCATCTTGAAGAGCGGCATTCGCAATCTCCCTCATTGCTCGTGGTGCACCTCCGGCACGAGCCTTTTGCATAGATCGATTGACAACCACCATTACGTAATCGAGAACCTGCCCCAAGCGATTCTGCACGAGCTGGGGCGCATATTTCAGCTTTTCAAATACCTGACCAAGCTCAAGCTGAACCCGGTTATAGACATCAAAAGCCACCGTGTACGCCATCAAGTTGGTGATTTGATCGTCCGTCAAATTAAAGATATCGGCGTTCGGTTCCACTTCGTAGAGATGTGCAATAGCATGGTCCATGGAGTGTCTGGCTGAATCCTCGTCAACACTCCCTCCCGTTGGAATCAATTTCTGCACGACTTCGAGTGCGGTTTCCTTGGCAGAAAGTCCGCGCTGCTTTATTGAATCGACCCAAGTATTAATGCTTGGATCAGAACCGTCGCGAGCGGTGGCAAGAAATCCACCCAAAGACGATGCGGCAATTGCGCTAGTCCGCATTCGACTCGCGGCTCTGGACGATCCTCCCATACCCTTCTTCACAAAGCTTGAAACACCTCGGCGCAGGTCGGAGCTGCTACCAGACCGTACAAACCCGGTCAATGCACCACGAGCTTGTTGATACCGTCCTGGCGGAGCTTTGGCAGGGCCGGCAGGTGGTGTCGTCGGATTCTGATTATCCTCACCATCCTCTGTGCTGCTGCCGTCATCTAAGGGGGTTGCGCCCGGGCTTAGGGGAACTTCCGCGTAGTCGCTATCAATACCGGCGCCAGCATCATCCAGCCATGGAGGATCAAAGGGCGCGCCTGTACCCGCACCCGAGCTCGATGCTGACGTACCCATTATTTCTTCCTCGCATTAGTGATTGCCCGCTTCACAGACTCCTGCGCATCCGCATCGCTTACCCACTTGTCCAGAATGTCTTTTGCCCAATCACAGTCCGCCAAAGCAGAAACAAATCCGGGAGCAAGCTGAGCGATAGGCGCTTGACTAATGAATGCCGCCGCACGCGGCCCCGCACTTGGGTGAATGCGGCAAACCTCAGTCAACATCAAAATTTCGTCATGCTTCTGCCAGGTTCTACCGGACCGCCTTGCATCCCACGCCCTCGCCATAGCAAGACCAGATTGAATATCCCCGGCCTCTCGAATCTGCTGTTTTAATGCATCATTTGACGTTCGAGCGGAAACCAGCGAATCACGCAGCGCCTTGCCAGCGGCATTTAGCTCATCCGCGCCAAAATCCCTGATCGTGCTGTCGCGACTTAGATGCAATATTGGCCTCAAGTCCATGTCGCCAAGAGGCGGTTCGAGCCTGAGCCACTCACGCGCAAACTCTTTGTCGCCAAAGAGCGTGGGAAGCTTTTGATCCTCCTCTTTCGCAACTTCCTCTGCCTCGCGAAGAATTTCAACCTTGCCTTCGTTCTCAGCAGAAACCCTTTCTGCAAGCGCATTCGCGATTGATTCATCGCACCGCTCAAGAAGGTGCCACTTCGCTAAAACCTGGACATCCACGTCGATATTTTGAGGTTTAGCCAGGGTCTTGCGCAGGAATACAGTGTTGAGAAAACGTTTGACCAACCTCGGATTAGCTTGAACCGTACTTGCACTGAATAGCAGCGGAGCCAACCGCTCAGCCAACCCCATCAAACCCAGAAGCTCAGAACTCCCTTGCGGGGCGAGACTTTCCAAAAACGTCAGATCTACGGACTTCCCGGTCCATGTTTCTCTCAATCGCGTCTCGACACTGGATTTCGCAGAATCAAAGTTTTCAGCGTCAAGCTGACCATTGCGATGAGCGCGCTCCAAGAACAATAATGCGGTATAGGCTTTGGTCTCATTGGGACCAAGTCTTGGTACACGCAGTGGCACTTGAATAAGCTTATCGAAGTAATTAGTTGCGATATCGTCATCCAAGCCAGTACCCGCAAAATGCACCCGTACAGCACCGCGGATGAAGACATCATCAGCTGCGATGACAAAAGCACTTCGTCGCAAAAACAGCAGTAAACGAATTGCCTCCAGCGTGGAAATTGCAGTTTTCGGCAAACACCTATCGAGATCGTCGACAAAGACGACCAGCGTGATCCCTAGCTCTTCGAGAAGATCTTCCAGCGCATCACGAAATGACTGGATTTCTTTGGGGAGAGAAATGGGCTGGGCTTCATTCAACAAGCCTTTTGTAGCAGTTTGTGCTTCCTGTACTGCAGCATGCCCTTCCTGAACAGACTTATTCCTAAACGCCTCTGTGCCAGACTCCACCACCTTCCCAATGAGACCGACAGGCACTCCGGTGATGATAGTCGCAGCCGTCTCTCCTCCGAGCTGAGCCAGCCGCAGGAGATTAATTCGCTTAACCAGCGACTTGGCCTTCTCAAACAGACCAGCATCCTTCTCGGCTTCCTTGAGAACCGCGTCCCCTACGGTTTGCAGCAGTGCCGTTCGGGCGTCTTCAAAACCTTGATAGAGCCACGGGTTGAAGGTAACAACGATATACCTTGTACCGCCCTGTCCATCTGCTTTCTTGCTGGAATCCTGGTCAAGCGATAATTCCGATGCGACCATTCGAACGAGGGAGGATTTACCCATGCCCCAGCCACCAGATATTCCGATGGATATTGGCTCGCCTCCTGCGTCCCGAACGAGCTCAGCACAAGCCTTGGCTACTAGCCGGAAGTTGACATAGTCAACCGTAGTCTCATTGTCATGCCACATGTCAGAATCCTTCAGTCCGGCTCGTATGATTTACCCACCACCGCACCAACAACCCCACCAACGACCACAGCCGCCAACCGCAAGTGCGGCGGCACCAGCAGGAAGGCAAGCGCCCCCACAACTCCACCCGCTACCGTATTTTCACCCCGCTTGACCTTGGAAAGCGGCGCACACCGGTAGCCGTTTGTAGACCGGGCAGATGTGGTCGATGAATTCCTCTTTTTCCGATTGCATGGAATGCAGGCTGCATAGAGGTTATTCATATGATCAGTGCCGCCTTTTGACTTCGGCTTGGAGTGCTCAACCTCCCAGGCCCCTCGCTTCCCGAGCGTTCCATAATTCCGTAAGCTCAACTGGTTTCGGCAAATATGGCAGCGCCCTTCTGTCCTTTGGTAAATGCGGTCAAGTTTGTCTTCGGTGAAACCCATATTCTCATTCTCAAGTCAGTAACATGGCATTTAGCGCCCTGCTAAACACCACTCCCAATGCCCAGAATTAAATCATGATCATTTTGATGATGTCAACAAATCATATTGACATTATTTTCATATCTTTAATATTATAGAAGCCTTCTCGATCCGACCCGAGCCACACTGGACAAACACATGCCCAACCCCATCCCAATGGATCTCAACCAGGCACAGCGAGAGCGGCTGTCGCACATTGATTTCAAAACCTGTTTCTTGGGAGCTATCGGGCGCAGCGATCTGGTGGTCCGCTTTGGCATTAAGGAGGCCGCTGCCACCAGGGACATTACGCTCTACAAGGACCTGGCCCCGGAGAACCTGGAATACGACACCAAAGCCAAGATCTACATCCGGGCACCCTCCTTTGAACCCCTGTTCGATTACTCCCCCAGCCAGGCCCTGGCGGCTCTGGCCCACGGATTCGGCGATGACTTTGTCGGGAAGCATAAGGCTCTGATTGCCTGCGAGACCCCGGCACAGCTCAATAACCCAGACTTGGAGACCCTGTCCGTACTGACCCGAGCCATCCATCAGCATAAGGCTGTCAGCTTGGTGTATCGCTCCCTCAGCAGCGGCCGCAGCACGCGCGAGGTCGTGCCATTTGTATTGGTTGATAACGGTCTGCGTTGGCACATCCGTGGCTACGACAGGAAACGCTCAAGATTCTCAGACTTTGTTATTACCCGTATCTCCGCCCCGGAAATCCTCGACGAACCGTTGAAGGAACATGAAAACCGGGAACACGACATCCAGTGGAATCGCATCGTCGAGCTGGAAATCATCCCTCACCCCAAACTCAAGCACCCCAAGACCATCGAAACGGATTACGCGATGGAGAATGGGGTATTGAAGGTCAATGTTCGGGCTGCCGTGGCCGGTTACGTCCTCCGGTGCTGGAACGTCGACTGCTCAGAAAAACACAGCATGGATGGCCCTGAATACCACCTCTGGCTAAAGAACAGGCAGGCGCTCTATGGCGTTGACAACCTCGTTATCGCGCCCGGTTACAGCCAGAGCAACCAGATCACCAAGGAAGGCGCATGATTAAACTCGAAGACATCAAGAAAGACGCTCAAGTCCGAGGCATACAGGGCGACGAAGTTGTGCGCATCGTCCAGGTAGAACCTGTGGGCGATAGCGCCATCACCGTCTACTACAAAGACAGCCAGGGCCGCCTGGCCGAGCAGATGCTGTTCCGCTCCGATGAGGCCCGCCTCGAACTGGCTCAGTCCGGTCGCCCCTGGGCCTTCGACGCCCCCGGTGCCGAATTCAAGCTAGGACTCGAAGCCTTCCGTATATCCCAAGCGGCATTGTTTGACCCGATGATGGCTGTCCACACTTCCAATGTGGAGCCGCTGCCACACCAGATATCCGCCGTCTACGAATCCATGCTCCCTCGCCAGCCATTGCGTTACGTGCTGGCCGATGATCCCGGTGCCGGCAAAACCATTATGGCCGGCCTGCTGATTCGCGAACTGCTGATGCGGGCGGACGCCAAACGCATCCTGATCGTCTCGCCCGGCGGCCTCACCGAGCAGTGGCAGGATGAATTGCTGGAAAAATTCGGCGTTGTGTTTGAGATCTTTAGCCGTGAAAAGCAGGAGCAATGCGCCTCGGGCAACTACTTCGACGAGCAGGACCAACTGATCTGCCGCCTCGATCAGCTGTCACGCAATGAGGAGTATCAGGAAAAGCTCAAGAACACCGAGTGGGATCTGATCATCGTGGACGAGGCCCACAAGCTTTCCGCCAATTACTTTGGCAACAAGGTCAATAAAACCAAACGCTTTCTGCTGGGTGAATTGCTCGGCTCCATCACCCGCCACTTCTTGTTGATGACAGCTACCCCCCACAACGGCAAGGAAGAAGATTTCCAGATCTGGCTCTCCCTGCTGGACGGTGACCGCTTCTACGGCAAATTCCGCGAAGGCGCTCACAAGGTGGATGTCTCCGACATGATGCGCCGTATGGTCAAGGAGGAGCTGCTCAAGTTCGATGGCACCCCACTGTTTCCGGAGCGTTGCGCTTACAGCGCCAACTATGAGCTGTCGGATGCCGAAGCCGCGCTCTACGCTGCCGTAACCGACTACGTTCGTAACGAAATGAATCGGGCCGACAACCTGGACGGCAAGCGGAAAGGCAATGTTGGGTTTGCATTAACCATGCTCCAGCGTCGCCTCGCTTCCAGCCCCGAGGCTATTTACCAGTCCCTCCAGCGTCGCCGAAAGCGCCTCGAATCCCGCCTGGAAGAGATGAAACTGGTTGCGCGCGGTCACAGTGTTCAGAACGGTGTGGCCGCAACTCTCGGCGAATATACGGTCAAGCGTCAACTCGATCTGCCGGACAATTTCGATGAGCTGGATGAAGAGCTGAGCGCCGAAGAGTACGAACTCTATGCTGACCAGGTGGTCGACCAAGCCACTGCGGCCGAGACTATCCCTGAACTGGAAGCGGAAATCCTGATCCTCAAGGATCTGGAATACCAGGCGCTGGGCGTTGTGCAATCCGGTAACGACAAGAAGTGGGAAGAACTATCCCACCTGCTCCAGGACCGGCCCGAGATGTATAACGAATCGGGTAGTCGCCGCAAGCTGATCATCTTCACCGAACACAAGGATACTCTGAATTATCTGGTGGGCCGTATCGGTGGCATGCTGGGCAGACCGGAAGCGGTCATTACCATCCACGGCGGCACCAACCGCGACGATCGACGCAAGGCGCAGGAAGAGTTCCGTAACAATCGCGATGTGCAGGTGCTGGTGGCCACCGACGCCGCCGGCGAAGGTGTAAACCTCCAAAACGCCAATCTGATGGTCAATTACGACCTGCCATGGAACCCCAATCGCCTGGAACAGCGCTTTGGCCGCATTCACCGAATCGGCCAGACCGAGGTCTGCCACCTGTGGAACCTGATTGCCAAGGAAACCCGTGAAGGCGAGGTCTTTCAGAGGCTGTTCGAGAAGCTCGAAGTGGAGAAGCAGGCACTCGGCGGCAAGGTATTCGACATCCTCGGCGAAGCCTTCGAAAACCGCTCATTAAAAGAGCTGTTGGTCGAGGCCATTCGCTATGGGGAGTCACCGGAGGTCAAGGCCAAACTCAATCAGGTGATCGATGGTGCGCTGGATACCGAACATCTGAAAGAGATCCTGCGCCGCAACGCCCTGGTTGAGCAACATATGAGTCTGGAAGACCTGTATGCCGTGAAGGAGGAGATGGAAAAGGCCGAGGCCCGCAAGCTGCAGCCCTATTTCATCCGCGCTTTCTTTACAGAAGCTTTCCAGAACCTCACCGGCGAAATGCGCTCCCGCGAAGCCGGGCGCTACGAGGTACGTCATGTGCCAGCAGCCATTCGTGAACGCGACCGGGTAATAGGAGAAAGTCGCACACCCGTACTGAAGAAGTACGAACGCATCTGCTTCGAGAAGGATTTAGTACGAGTCCATGGCAAGCCTATGGCCGACCTCGTACACCCCGGCCACCCACTGATGCATGCCATTACAGACCTGATTCTCTCAGCCCACCGCAGCAAACTGAAGCAAGGCGCGGTACTGGTGGACCCCAACAATGACGGCGTAGAACCACGCATCCTCTTTATGGTGGATCACAGCGTTCGCGAACCCCAGTCCGAAAAGCATGGCGACCAATCCAACATAGCCTCCCGTCGCCTGCAGTTTGTCGAAATCGACCAACAGGGCAAAGCCTACCACGCCGGTTGGGCACCCCACCTCGACCTGCAACCCATCGACGACTACGACCTGAAACTGGTGCAGGACATCCTCAATGCCCCCTGGATCAGTACGGACCTGGAAGGTCTGGCCCTCAACCATGCCTCGCAACACCTGGTGCCAGAGCACTATCAAGAGGTTAAGACCCGTCGTGAACGGCAGGCCGACAAAGTGCTGGCTGCGGTCAACGAACGCCTTGTGAAAGAAATCAACTACTGGTCCGACCGCTATATCAAACTCAGTGACGATGTCGCTGCCGGTAAGCAACCTCGCATGCAGCCAGAGATGGCGCGCCGCCGCGTGGATGAACTCACCGAACGCCTCAATCAGCGCAAGCGCGAACTGGAATCCTTGAAGGCCGTCGTTTCCAGTACCCCTGTGGTAATCGGTGGTGCGCTAGTGATTCCACAGGGCTTGCTGGCCCAACGTAAAGGCGAGACCACCTTCTGTGCAGACGCAGCTGCCCGCTCGCGCATCGAGAGGGTCGCCATGGAGGCGGTTATAACCGTGGAGCAAAGGTTTGGTCACGAGATAAAAGATGTCTCAGCCGAGAAGTGCGGCTGGGATGTCACCGCTCGTCCACCGGCCAATCCGAATGGCTCGCTCAAGCCGGATCGCCATATTGAAGTAAAAGGTCGCGCCAAGGGCCAGAGCACCATCACAGTCAGCCGCAACGAAATCATCTATGCACTGAACCAGGCGGATAAGTTCCTGCTGGCCATTGTGATTGTCGACGGCGACAACTTTGAAGGCCCGCACTATATACGCAACCCGTTTAATTCTGAGCCCGACTTTGGCGTGGCCAGTATCAATTACGATTTGGGTGATCTGCTGTCCAAGGCAGTCTCACCAGAAAAGACAATTTAAGGTTCAACAATGACCGCAATAAAATCACCCAAAAAGTTGATCGAAGTTGCTCTGCCGCTCGATGACATCAATGCTGCATGTGCGCATGAAAAAATGCCCGGCATCGGTCCACATCCGAGGGGGATACACCTGTGGTGGGCGCGGCGGCCATTGGCGGCTGCCCGTGCGGTATTGTTTGCTCAGTTGGTGAACGACCCCGGTTACCAACGGGAAATCGGTTACGGCGTCAACAAGAAAGAAGCAGAGATCAAGCGAGAAAAGCTGTTCCAGATCATTCGCGATTTGGTGAAGTGGGAAAACACTAACAACGAAGAGGTACTAAACCGCGCCCGCGCGGCCATCTGGGAGAGTTGGCGCGAGACCTGCCATCTGAACCGCAACCATCCGCAAGCTGCGGAATTGTTTAACCCGGAGAAACTGCCTGCTTTTCACGATCCATTTGCTGGCGGCGGAGCCATTCCTCTAGAAGCACAACGCCTGGGATTAGAGAGCTACGCCAGCGATCTGAATCCCGTCGCGGTCATGATCAACAAGGCGATGATCGAAATTCCACCTAAATTCGCTGGCCAAGCGCCGGTCGGACCACTGCCCGAAGGCGAGAAATACACAAACAGTTATGCAGATGACTGGTCCGGTGCTCGAGGTTTGGCTGAAGACGTGCGTCGCTACGGCCACTGGATGCATAAAGAAACCTTTCGGGCCATTGGCCACCTGTACCCCAAGGTGAAAGTCACACCAGCAATGGTGGCCGAACGTCCCGACCTGAAAGCCTATCAAGGCGAAGAGCTGACTGTGATTGCCTGGCTGTGGGCCAGAACGGTGAAAAGTCCCAACCCGGCCTTCAGTGATGTGGATGTGCCTTTAGTACGCTCTTTCGTTCTTTCCTCAAAAAAGGGCAAAGAGGCCTGGGCGGAGCCAGTAATCGAAGGTAAAAGCTATCGATTTGAAGTGCGAAAGGGCAAACAGCCCGCCGATGCGATTGTAGGTACGATCGAGCGCACGGGTGCTACCTGCATCATGTCCCAGACAGCCATGCCGTTTAAATATCTCCGGGAGGAAGGCAAAGCTGGTCGTATGGGGGAGCGTCTAATGGCTATCGTTGCTGAGGGTGTTAGAGAAAGAGTATATCTTTCCCCATCAGTTGAAGCTGAGCAGGTTGCAAGACAGGCTGAGCCCGTTGGTGCTCCTGAAACAGATCTACCAGAGAAGGCCTTGGGGTTTAGGGTTCAGGAATATGGAATGCGGAAGCATCGCAATCTGTTTACCTCCCGTCAATTGGTGGCCTTGATTACTTTCTCCGACCTGATACTGAAAGCGAGGGAAAAGTCCATCAAAGATGCCAAAGCTGCTGGCATGAGTGACGACGGCCAATCGCTAGCATTGGGCGGGAGCGGTGCTACCGCGTATGGTGACGCGATTGCTATTTATCTTGCTTTTTGCGTTGATCGCTGTGCTGACTTCAATAATTCCCTCACTGGGTGGCGTTCAGGAAATGAAAAAATCATGTATTTGTTCGCAAGACAGACAATCTCAATGGTTTGGGACTTCGGGGAGGCGAATATTCTTGAGAATGTAGTAGGTGGATTTATCACCAACTTAGAATACCAAGTTAAGTGTTTACAAAAAATTGGAAAAAGCCAGGCGCGTGGTTTCGCATTACAGCTTGATGCAGCGGCTCAAGATACCAGCAACCTGAAAGTAATA
>NZ_JAVRIC010000034.1 GCF_031846245.1 Banduia mediterranea
ATCGTGGACCTGTCCGGGATGCCGCGCCACCGCGTCGCTCCAGCCTTTGCGGCGCAGTACCGAAGCGGCCACCACCGGGTCGTCCAGCAGGACGTCGACCTGGCCGTCGACCAGACGGGCGTAGCCGGCCTCGACGATGCGCGAGCGGACGAAGGCGCCGGCGGTGTCGTCGGCGATCATCATCTCGGCGACTTCAGGGCCGTAGAAGTAGCCGTCGGTTACCGCGACGCGCTTGCCCTTGGCAAGGAGTTCGGCCAGCGACTGATCGCCCAGTTCCTCCAGCTTGTCGCTGCGAACGAACATTGCCATGTTTTCGTCGCGATAGGGCTCCGAAAAGATCGCGAACGGCTCACGCTGACTGTTGGGTGTCGCCGCCAGCAGAAGATCGATATCGCCGGTTTTGATCGCTGCGAGGTGGTCCGCCCAGTTGCCTTGCACGAAATTCAGACTGCAACCGGCGGTATCGGCCAGTTCGCGCACCAGTTCCACGTCGAGTCCGGCAATCTGTCCGTCCGCCGTTTCGTATTGATACGGTTCCCAGGGATCCCAGCCGACCTTGAGCTTGCAAGGTTCGGCGACGGCGGTTTTCTGAGGGGCCGTGGCCGTTGCGACCGATTGCGGTTGTTGGTGACAGGCCGCTGCGCACAGCACTGCAACAAGCCCGAGACTTTTGCTCGTGATACCCATCGCGCTCTCCTCTCTATTGGTTATGTGACATCTGATGCGACGGAGCGCGAGCAGTGTAGACCCAAAATCGGCAACACCCAAGATCCGCAGGGCACGCCGCGCGCGTCCACAGACTTCGATGCCGCCGGTCCGCGAATGCTTGCTCCTCGGGGTTTCCGACAGATGCCGGCCGTTCGCTGACCGGAAATCTCCGGAAAGCGGATTGGGGCAGGTCCAAGGGCCATTGCGGCCCGATGCGCTTCCCGTCGTCCCGGACAAGCGCAGGCCTGCCCCCGAATCCATTCGCTTCCATGAATGATGGCCAGCAAAAAGGCCGCAGCGTTGCTGCGGCCTTCGTCGATGCGCAGGGCTTGGAACTCAGCGATCGCGATACTGTGCTTCGATCTGCTCGTTCTGGCCTTTCACGTCCACGCACACGGTGGCGGTGGGGCGGGCCAGCAGACGCGGAATGCCGATTGCTTCGCCAGTCACCTCGCAGTAGCCGTATTCCTTTTCGGCAATGCGGCGCAGGGATTCGTCGATCTTGCGCAGCAGCAGCGATTCACGCTCACGCAGACGCAGATCCAGCCAGTGCTCTTCCTCGGCCGTGGCACGGTCCGCAGGATCGGCGAAGGTTTCGCGCTGGTGGAGGCGTTCCTTGACTTCGGTCTGGCGATCGAGCACTTCCTTGCGCTGCTGCAACAGCAGGTCGCGAAAGTACTGGAGTTGCGGTTCGCTCATATAGTCCGCATCGGACATCCTGCGAATGTCCTGCTCGGTCAGCGGCTGGCCGGCAACGGCTTTGAACGCCTTGGCGGTCTTGGCCGCACTTCCTGACTTTGCGGCAGCGGCCGCGCGGGCCTTCTTGGGGGCGGTGGAACGGTCAGACACGGAATTGGGCATGGATTTCTTGGCTTTGGTTGGTCTTGAAGGTGCCGCAGCGGCGATGGTACGGCGCCGCGAACTGGCGGTTCCGCTTGTGGTCTTCACGGTGCCGGAGACATCTTCCGAAACCGCGCTGCCGTTCGGCACATTCTTGGACATGGACAATCAAGGCACCCTGAGCCGGGTGGTCCCATCAAAGGAAGTCGCGCCTTATACACTGCGCCCTTGTTAGGGTCAATTCATGGAGGACGCTGTCGGAACCGCGCATAGGGTCTGTCGAACTGCCCCTGAGGCGCCACAGGCCTTGCCTCAGGCCGTTTTCGACCATTGCGTGAGTTGTCGCGCGACCCAGGCCCCGTCGTCCAGCGTGAGATCGTGGCCTGCGTCCGGATGTTCCAGCACAGGGCAGTCCCAGGCCAGCGCCAGGGCTCTTGAACAGCGCGGGTCGACCAAACGATCGCCGCGACTGCCGATGACGATCCAACGGGTCGCAGGCGGCCTCGCGGGCGCGCGATAACGCGCCGCCGCCAACAATTGCCTCAGCGCATTACCGCGGCTGACCGGATAATGGCCGCGCCAGTCCGTCCAATCGTCCAGCAGAGCGTCGTCAATCGGTCGGTTACTGGTCAGTTTCAGGATCATGCGTTCGCAATCGCGATCGGCGGGCGGTGCCAGCGCCATGCGTAGCACTGCGCTCCAGGCTGCGGGGCGCAATCGGTGGGGCGCGGGGCTGAACGGCCGCATGCTGGTGTTGATCAGCGCACAGCTCGCGATCTCGGTCGGTGCCAAGGCCGCCCAGGCCGTTGCCACCATGCCGCCCAGGGATACGGCAAGCAGTCGATACGGTGGCTCGACGCCACGGCGCCGCATCTCGGCGCGACAGTACTGGGCCATATGCTCGATTCGGGTCGGGCTCGGCTCGTGGTTCAGTCGCCCGTTTCCGGGCAGGTCCAGCATCAGCGGCGGCGGCCCCGCATCCTGTTCGGCCAGCAGGCGAGGGAAATCGGCCCAATGGTGGCTGTCACGCGTCAGCCCGCGCAGCAGTATCCACGGGGACTGTCTGGCCTTCATCGCCGATACCAGCGCGCCAGGGCCTGTTCGCGATGCGATTCGCGTTCGTCGGCTCTGGGCAACCAGCGTGAGTAGCTGCTGGCCGCGCGCGTGAAGAAATCGAGCAGCGCGATGTGTCGACGCATCACGCGATGCTGGCGATGGCCGATCAGCGGATTGAACATACCGTGTCGGGAAAACAGCTGTCGCGGGTTTTTCTTGACCCACAGCCAGGATCCCATTTCCAGCGTCAAGGGCAGAAACACGCGCGAAGGCTCGGCCTCGACACCGCGATAGAGATGGTCCCAGATATCGCCATGTGTCAGGTACTGATGGCTTTGCGGCTCGAATACGTACATGTGATGAGCATGCGTCTGTTCGAAGATCATGCGCAGGGCATGCAGCTCCGGCAGATGCTCGACCGGTCTGCGGGTATGCGCATACGGAAACCAGATGCGGTCCTGTACCCCGAAGCCGGAATGACAGTCCACGGCGAGACTGAACGGCCGCCCCAGCAATTCGGCTTCAGCCAACGCACACAGGGCCGCGCTTTCGGCCTGCATCGGGGCATCCTTGGGGCCGCGATACCACGGCAGGCTGGCGCTGATCCGCTGACCACCGAGTAGATACGGCACTCGTTCACTGGCATCCACAGGCGCATTGCGCATCAGGTCCACGCCCGAGGGGTTGGCGCGCGTGCCCAGGCGCAGTCCGCCGGGGTTGACCACCGGCATGAACACCAGCCGCAATTCGCGCAGCTGTTCGTGCAGCACGTTGTCCCAGCGCAGACGCTTGACCAGATGCCGCACGAAGGCGATGACCACTTCGGCGCCGATGCGCTCCAGGCCGTGTACGCCCCCGAAGAAGCCGACCACCGGAACATTCGGTGAGGGATTCCCCAGATACAGCGCCAGTACCGGCAACGATTCTCCAGCAGCGTCCACCTCACACAGGACCTTCGCATCAAGATAGGGTTGACCTTCCTTGATCAGCGCCTGCAGTTCGCTCAGTTCGGCTAGGGGGCGGCTCACTCTTATTCATTTGATTCGTGAATTCAGCGGCTTAGTGTATTGACGCAATGTTGCAGTACGGGGTCTGCGCGGCGCATTGTCATCGGGATGACATGGCACGGTCATCTGCACGAGATAGGCTGCGGTTTGACGGCCCTTGGGCCACTGTCTCTTGCAGGAGGCGAAAATGGACCGAATCGTTCGCAAACTCACGATCCAGCCGCTGATCATCGGCGGCGCGATGTTGCTGGGCGTCCGCGAATTCGTCGCGCTACGTCGCTCGCAGGCGATCAACCGCACGCACGCGGCCAACTGAGCCGCTGACGCGAACGCCGGCCCGGCAGCCGGCGCCACCTGGCGGCCCATTCAGCAACGAATGCAGCCCCGTCGCTGAATACTCTCATGTCGCGCAGACCTGTGGATGCCTGCAGCTACAGCTTCGAGTCTACATTTCCGAAGTCGTGCGCACCAAGGGCGGGGGCGTCAGTTCTTGAGGCGATAGCCGGTACGGAAGATCAGCCAGATGCCACCCAGGCACAGCAGCATGAACAGCGCGGTCATGCCCAGACTCACAGCGACGCTGACGTCCGAGATGCCATAGAAGCTCCAGCGAAAGCCGCTGACCAGGTACACCACCGGATTGAACAGCGTGATCTTCTGCCACAAGGGGGGCAGCATGCTGATCGAATAGAAGCTGCCGCCGAGGAACACCAGCGGCGTAACGATCAGCATCGGCACCACCTGCAGCTTCTCGAAACCATCGGCCCAGATGCCGATGATGAAGCCGAACAGGCTGAAGGTCAGCGAGGTCAGCACCAGGAACGACAGCATCCAGATCGGGTGGGCGATCTCGAAGGAGACGAACAGCCGCGCCGTGAGCATCATCAGCAGGCCGAGCAGCACCGACTTGCTGGCCGCCGCTCCGACGTAGCCGAGCAGGATCTCGAAGGCCGAGACCGGCGCCGACAGCACCTCGTAGATCGTGCCTGAGAACCTCGGCATGTAGATGCCGAACGAGGCGTTGGAAATGCTCTCGGTCAGGATCGACAACATGATCAGGCCGGGCACGATGAACGCACCGTAGCTGATGCCGTCGATTTCGGTCATGCGCGAGCCGATCGCGGAACCGAACACGACGAAGTACAAGGATGTGGAAATCACCGGTGACGCGATGCTCTGCATCAGGGTGCGGAAGGTGCGGGACATTTCGAAATGGTAGATCGCGCGAACCGCGTAGAAATTGATCATCGCTCAGTCACCAGGCTGACGAAAATGTCCTCCAGCGAGCTTTGCCGCGTCTGCAGATCCGTGTAGTCGATGCCCAGCTCGTCGAGCTGACGCAGTAGCGCGGGAATGCCTGTGTTTTCGCTATGCGTGTCGAAGGTGTAGACGATGCGGCGGCCGTCGTCCGACAGCGCCACGGACTGTTCAGATAGGGCGGAGGGCAGGGCATCGATCGGACTCGGCAATTGCAGACTCAGCTCTTTCTTGCCGAGCTTGTCCATGAGCTTGGCCTTGTCTTCCACCAGTATCAGCTCGCCGCGGTTGATGACGCCGATGCGGTCCGCCATCTGTTCGGCTTCCTCGATGTAGTGCGTGGTGAGGATGATCGTGACGCCGCTTTGGCGGAGTTGACGCACCATCGCCCACATGTCACGCCGCAGTTCCACGTCGACGCCGGCGGTGGGCTCGTCCAGAAACAGGATGCGCGGTTCGTGCGACAGCGCCTTGGCGATCATCACGCGGCGCTTCATGCCGCCGGACAGGGTGATGATCCTGGACTTGCGCTTGTCCCATAGCGACAGGTCGCGCAGCACTTTCTCCAGATACGCCGGATTGGCCGGCAGGCCGAACAGGCCGCGGCTGAAGCTCACGGTGTCCCAGACTTTCTCGAAGGCGTCGGTCGCCAGTTCCTGCGGCACCAGGCCGATGCGTGCCCGCGCGGCGCGATAATCCCGCTCGATATCAAAGCCATCGGCAGTAATGCTGCCGGTCGAGGTCTTGACGATGCCGCAGATGATGCCGATCAGCGTGGTCTTGCCGGCCCCATTGGGGCCCAGCAGCGCGAAGATTTCGCCGGGCTGGATGTCCAGGTCGATCTGTTTCAGGGCGACATGACCGGAGGCGTAGGTCTTGGATACGCCGGCCACCGAAATGATCGGCGTCTGCGCCGGTGAAGCGGAACGGTTTGTCATTTTGTCTGGAGTGAGTCTGGCGGTTATGAAGCCGGCGACGCCGGAGCATGGCGACCGAGCCGGCCAGTTCACGCTCGGCGCGAAAGCTTAGCCGATTGCTCAGCCGCAGACGCGCCGATGCCGACCGCGCAGCGCGGTGGGACGATTTCATAAAACCTTCCCGAACGCCGAGTAAGGTCCGACCGCCGCAGCGCGCCGCAGCGCCGCAGCGCCGCGTTCGATACTCATTTTTCGGGGAACATTGATGTCACAAGATTCCAAGCTGGCGGCGTCGCCATTTTTGTGCGCGTTCGCAATGGCCTTGAGCCTCGGCTCGTCTGCTGCTTGGGCCCAACAAGCCGGCGAAAGCTCGGGCAGCGCGGTTGTTGACGCCAGCGGCGATGCCAGTGCCGTGGCCGTGGAAAAGGATGCCGATCTCGGCTCGACGGTTGTTACCGGCACCGCGCTGGCACGTTCGCGAGCCATTGCGGAGAAGCAGGATGCACTCGGCGTGGTCGACGCGCTGGGCGTCGATGAACTGGGGCAGCTGCCGGACAAGAACATCGGGGAATCGCTCAACCGCATGCCGGGTGTGTCGATGCTCGTCGAAAAGGGCGAGGGGCGCTACGTACAGATCCGCGGCATCAACCCCTCGCTCAACAATGTCACCATCAACGGCGTGCAGATGGGCTCGCCGGAAGCCGAGAATGGTGGTCGCAACGCCCCGCTGGACATCATTTCCGGCGGCGTGCTCGGCGGCGTGCAGGTGATCAAGACGCCGACCCCGGACATGGATGCCCAGGGCATCGGTGGCACTGTTAACGTACAGACCAAGATGCCGTTCGATCGCGAAGACGATTTCTACGGCTACGCCACCGCGCGCTACGGCTTCGAGGACATCAGCCCGCGCGACGAAGCCTATGGCGGAGAAGATCCCTATGCGCTGGAGGCCACGGCATCGGGCAAGCTCGCCGACCGTCGCCTGGGCTGGCTGCTGGGTGCCTCGTATTCGGACCGCGAATACATCGCGCAAGGCATCTACCAGGACGACTGGGCGGACGACTACGGTGTGCCCTTGCCGGTGCAGGTCAAGAACAACTACTACGTCATCGGCCGCGAGCGGCTCAACGTCAACGGTGCCCTGGAACTGCGGCCCAACGACAGCTCCAGCTATTTCGTGCGCGGCTTCTACGCGACCTGGGACGAGTTCCAGCATCGCAACCGCTATCAGGAAAGCCTCACCGAAGACGTGATGCCGGACAGCGAGACCTCCGGCACCTCCGGCGGCGAGCGCGTCTCGCCGAACATTCGCCTGGAAGACATCAGCAAGACGCTCTCGTCGTTCGCGGCGGGCGGCGAGAACCGCAAGGGTGCCTATACCCTCAACTACCTCGTACAGTCCAACCACAACGAGATCGACGAACCCAACGACTACTGGGAATTCCGCTCAGCCAAGCAGTTCGGGCCCAATCACTGGGGCATCAACGGGGACGGCATTGTCACGATCACGCCGGACGCCGGCGCACCGGACCGCCAGGACCCGGATCTCATCGACTTCCGTCGCGCGCGCTTCTATGACCTCAGCGCCGAGGAAGACACCCTGATCGGCCAGCTGGACCTGCGCTGGGACCGCGATGCACTGAGCTACTTCAAGGCGGGGCTCAAGGCCTCCCAGACCGACCGAAAGCTGGACGCCTCGGAGACACGCTGGAACGCCGGAGACCAGCAGCTGACGCTCGGCACCTCGCCGGACTTCACCAACGGCGCGTTCACCAATGACACCGATGCCGGCGACGTTCCGAACATCTGGATGGACATCGCCGCGATGAACCGTTTCTTCGACGATCCGGCGAATGCCGGCTACTTCGAACTCAACGAGGGCGATACCTTCACCGAGGAATATTCGTCCGACTACGATCTCACCGAAACCATACTGGCCGGTTATGTGATGGGCGTGACCGAGATCGGCCGCACCCAGATCATCGGTGGTGTGCGCGTGGAATCCACGGACGTGGACAGCAGCGGTTACCTGCTCGATGACGGGGAAGCCCGCAGCGTCGACGACGGCGGCGACTACATCGAATGGCTGCCGGCGCTGCTGCTCAACTACCGGCCCAGCGAAACCGTCATCCTGCGTGCGGCCATCACGCGCGCGCTGGGCCGTCCGGACTACGACACCATCGCACCCCGGGCCAGCTACTCCGAGGACACCGGATTCGGCGAGCTGTCGGTCGGCAACCCCGATCTGGAAGCGCGTAAAGCCTGGGCCTATGATTTGTCGGCCGAGTGGTACCCGAACGCGCTGACCTTGCTGTCCGCCGCCGTGTTCTACAAGGATATCGAGGACGAACTCGTCAGCCTGTCCGAGCGCTACACCACGCCCGAGGACATCGAAGCCGGCTTCGCCGCGCACGGTCTCGGTGGCGCGGTCGATACCAGCGAACTCACCGAGCTGACCGTGGACACCACCGTCAACGGCGGCTCGTCCTACCTCAAGGGCCTGGAACTCAACGGCCAGACGCAGTTCGACTTCCTGGCGTCACCGTTCGACGGCCTGGGTCTGGCGGTCAACATCACCTGGCTGGATGGCGAAACCAAAATCAATGGCGTCAAGACACCGCTGCAGCAACAACCGAAGCGCTCCTATTCGTTCACCGCGTTCTACCAAAAGCGTGCCTTCGACGCTTCCGTCAGCTACACCTACAACGACAGCTACCCCACGGAACTGAACCTGGACGATCCGAACGCAAACCTCGACCAGGGCGAGTTCGGCCGCTGGGATGCCAAGCTGTCCTATGCGGTGACCGAGCAGCTCAAGCTCTTTGTCGAAGGGGTCAACCTCAACAACGAGCCGACCAGCGAGTTCCAGGGCGGCCGCGAGCGCCAGGCCACGGAATACGAATACGTCGGCCGTTCGGTCTACCTTGGCGTCAATCTGGGTTTTTGAGATGAAGCTGCGCACGACTGTCGCCGTATTGCTGAGTCTATCCGGCCCACTCGCCGCAGCCGCAGGTCCGGAACCGTTCACGGTTCCGGACTATGTCGCGCCGCGTGTCGTCGAACTCCAGGCCAAGACCGTGCAGGTCTACGACGCGCCGGAAGCGGATCAGGGTGTCGCCGCCGATGCCACCCACTTCTATGCGATCGACAATACCGTGATCGCGCAGTACGCCATCGACAGCGGAGCGCTCGTTACACGTTGGGCCGGGCCGGCGAAGGGTCTGATCCGCCATCTCAACAGCTGCTTTGTCGAAGGCACCACGCTGTGGTGCGCCAACTCGAACTATTCCTTGACCCCCATGGGGTCTTCGGTCGAACGTTTCGACACTACGAGCATGCGACATGCCGGCAGCCACAGCCTGGGCTTGATGGACGAAGGTTCGCTCACCTGGTTCGGACGCCTCGGTGCAGGCTGGATTGCCGGCTTTGCCCATTACGATGGCAATGGCGGCTCCGGGTTCAAGGACCATCGTTACGCCAGCGTGGTCCGCTTCGACGAGCAGTGGCGCCGCAACGGCGGCTGGCTGATGCCGGAATCGGTCCTGCAACGGATGGCGCCGCATGCCGCGTCCGGCGGCGCGATCGGACCCGACGGCCTGCTGTACCTGCTGGGGCACGACCGGCCGGAGATGTATGTCGTAGCCAAGCCCAACATGGGGCCTACCCTGATTCACTTGGCCACGATCTCGCTCGAAGCCGAAGGGCAGGCTTTCTGCTGGGCGCCGGGCGATGCCCGCGAGATTTACAGCATCGACCGCCGACGCAAACGCGTGCGCCGCATCGCGCTTCCGGACATCGCGACGCTGCCGGAGGACGCAACACGATTTTCCGCGCGATGAAGTCGCCTATTCCGCTAATCCGCGAGCGGCCGGCTCTCAGACTCTCAGAAACCTGGCCAGGACCGCCACCAACAAGCCCGGTACAGCGGCAAAAAGGAATGAGGCACGCCAACCAAAGTGTGCGCCAGCTGCCCGGTCCCGGCCCCGGCCCCGGCAAAGGCTGCGGCTGCCCCGAGTGGCAATCCGAGCATGAATATGCCCAGTGCCCGGCCTCGTTTAGAGCTGGCCACAGAGGATGGACACAAGTTCAGATCGAGTGGCTTTACCAAGGCGGAGGAACCGGGACCCGGGCAAGTTGATCGGCCAGGGTCAGGGCCGCCAGCACCGCCCAGAAGGCGAAGCCGAGCAGTGCCGTCAGACGGACCACGCCGGAGCGCTGGCGCAGGTGCATCGCCCAGATCATGACGATGCCGGCCATCAGTACCGGGATGGCGATGGAGAACACCGTATGCAGATGGCCGAGGCCGGCATGCGCACTGAGCAGGTTGAAGCCCAGCAGCACAAGCTGCGCGAGCAGCATGAATGCGGGCAGGCGGCCGGCACGTAGCGTTTCCCGGTTCATGAGCGATCCAGCAGGTAGAGCATCGGGAACAGGAAGATCCAGACCATGTCCACGAAATCCCAGTACAGCGCCACGCACATCACCGGGCTTGCATAGGCCGCGCCGATGCGCTGTCGCCGCACCTCGCGCGCGTAGAACGCGAGCAGCACGATGCCGATCAGCAGGTGCAGCAGGTGGACCAGCGTCATTGCGTAGTACAGCGCGTAGAAGCGTTCCACGGTCTGCGCGTGCAGCCCGGTGTAGGTGAAGCGCAGGCCGGGCACCAGGCCTTCGCCGTAGTCCTTCCAGTATTCGTAGAGATGCAGCGCCATGAACAGCGCGCCGAGTCCGGCGGCGCACCACAGCAACGCTGCGCTGGCACGGTTTTCATCGCGGCGCAGCAGCGCCGTGGCCCAGGCGGCCGCAGCGGCGCTGAGCAGCAGGATCACGCTTTCGATACCGCCCAGCAGCAGATCGGTATGGCGGCTGGCGAGCACGAAACCTTGCGGGTCCTGCACGCGGCAGTAGGCATAGGCAGCGAACAGCACGCCGAAGAACAGCACCTCCGTGGCCAGGAACACCCACATGCCGAAGGTGGCGGCGCCGGACTGCTGTTCGATGTCGTCGAACTGCTCGGCCGGGGAGACGGCGCGGCTCATGCTCGAGCCTCCGCTTCGGCTTCGGCCTGTGACGGGCTGTACTCGTAGGGGCCGCCGTCGACACGCGGCGTTTCCAGAAAGTTGTGCGTCGGCGGCGGTGAGCTGGTCTGCCATTCCAGCCCGGTCGCGGCCCAGGGATTGGCCGGCGACCGCGCGCCGTAGAACAGCGACCAGCTCAGGTAGCCCAGCGGCAGCAGGTAGGCGGTGGCGAGCACGGCCGCGCCGCCGGAGGAAAACGCGTTGAGCAGGCCGAATTCCGGGTCGTAGCTGTGGTAGCGCCGCGGCATGCCGAGAAATCCGAGCACGAACTGCGGCAGGAAGGTGAAGTTGAAGCCGAAGAACATCAGGATCGCGGCGAAGCGCGCCCAGGCTTCAGGATAAAGCCGGCCGGTGACCTTGGGCCACCAGAAATGGATGCCGCCCATGTAGGCCATGACGGCGCCGCCGACCATGATGTAGTGGAAGTGGGCGACCACGAAATAGGTGTCGGTGAGGTGCACGTCCAGCGCGGTGGCGGCGAGGAACAGGCCGGTGAGCCCGCCGAGCAGGAACAGGCCGACGAAGCCGAGCGCGTAGAGCATCGGCGCCTCGAAGGTAATGCTGCCCTTGTACAGCGTGGCGGTCCAGTTGAAGACCTTGATCGCGCTGGGGATGGCGACGACGAAGCTCAGCAGCGAGAACACGATGCCGGCGTACATCGACTGGCCGGACACGAACATGTGGTGGCCCCAGACGAAGAAGCCGACGATGGCGATGGCCATGATCGAATAGATCATGAAGCGGTAGCCGAAGATGCGCTTGCGCACGAAGCAGGGAATGATCTCCGAGACCACGCCCATCGCCGGCAGCACCATGATGTAGACCGCCGGGTGCGAGTAGAACCAGAACAGGTGCTGGAACAGCAGCGGGTCGCCGCCCAGCGCCGGATCGAAGATGCCGACGCCGAACACGCGCTCCAGGCCGATCAGCACCAGCGTCATCGACAGCACCGGCGTCGCCAGGATCATCACCAGGCTGGTGGCGTACATCGTCCAGGCGAACAGCGGCATGCGGAACCAGTGCATGCCGGGCGCGCGCATGCGGTGGATCGTGACGATGAAGTTGAGGCCGGTGAGGATCGACGAAAACCCGACGATGAACACGCCGACCACGACCAGCAGCACATTGGAGTTCGAGAACAGCGTCGAGAACGGCGTGTAGAAGGTCCAGCCGGTATCGGCGCCGCCGGCGATCAGGCAGGCAATGGTGAAGATGCCGCCGAGCGCGTAGAGGTACCAGCTCGCCAGGTTCAGGCGCGGGAACGCGAGGTCCCGGGCGCCGAGCATCAGCGGCAGCAGGATATTGCCGAGCACGCTGGGGATCGACGGGATCAGGAAGAACCAGACCATGACCACGCCGTGCACGGTGAAGGCCTCGTTGTAGCCGTCGGCCGTAAGGACGTCGCCCTGCGGCGTGGCCAGTTCGGTGCGGATCAGCACCGCCGCGGCGCCGCCGACGAAGAAGAACGCGGTGATCGCGATCGCGTACAGGATGCCGATGCGCTTGTGGTCGTGCGTCAGCAGCCAGCTGCGAAAGCCGGTGGGTGTATCCAGGAACGAGGCCGGGCTGTCAGCGTGGGGCATCAACGGTCTCCTGGCGCGGGTCCGGGTCCGGGTTCGGGTCCAGCGACTGTATGTAGGCGGTCAGCGCGATCACGTCTTCCTCGTCGATCTGGTTCTGGAACGTCGGCATGATGTCCGGGTAGCCGGCGGCCACCTGTTTGCTCGGCAGCAGAATGCTGTCTCGGAGATAGCGGGCATCGGCGGTCACGGTGCTGCCGTCGCTCAGGGGAACGGGCTTGCCGTAAAGCCCGGCCAGGTCCGGCGCGTGCACGGTGGCGGCGGGTCCATGGCAACCACTGCAGCCAAGCTGGCGGAACAGCGCCTCGCCTTGATGGGCAAGGCTGTCGGTACCGCCGGCGTCCGCCCACAGGGCATAGGCGGCGGGCTCCATCACCACGATGCGGCCGCGCATGAGCGCGTGGTCGGTGCCGCAGAATTCGGCGCAGTAAAGCCTGAATTCCCCCGTCCTCTCCGGCTTGAACCACATCTGCGTATAGCGGTTCGGCAAGACGTCCTGTTTGATGCGGAAGGCCGGCACGAAGAAGCTGTGAATCACGTCCTGCGAGGTCATCGTCAAACGCACTGGCTTGCCGACCGGAATGTGCAGCTGATTGACTTCGCGCCGGCCATCGGCGTGCTGCACTTTCCACATCCACTGCTTGGCAACCACGTGAATGCTGGTCGCCTCCTTGGGCATGGTCTGGATCTTCGCGAACAGACCGATGCTCCAGGCGAAGATGCCGATGAACAGCACGCCGGGCACGATCGTCCAGGTCAGTTCCGCGCCGAGATGGCGGGAATGGTCACCGCTGCGGTCGGCCTTGCTGCCGCGCCGGTAGCGCACCGAGAAGAGAACCAGCGTGACCGTCACCGCCAGCAGGACGAAGCCGCACAGCGCCACCATCGCGAAGAACATCGCATCGACGTCGTCGGCGATGTTCGAAGCGCCGGTAATGAGCCGGTCGAAGCCGATCATGCGGCACCCTCGTCAGTCGACGTCCGCCGCAGCAGCCAGGCGATCAAACCGCCCAGGGCAAGTACCGATGCCACACCGGCGATCTGGAGTATGCGATTGATGCGCGAGGTGTAGCGGCCGCTCGAAGGATCGTAGTGATAGCAGAGCAGCAAGACCTGGTCGGCGAAAGCCTGCAGGACACCGCCGCGACCGTCGGGCTGTGTCAATGCCGCGTCGACGATGCCGAGCTTGAGGGTCTGCGGATCGAACTGCACGCCGGCCAGATAGCGCGCAATGCGGCCCGTGGTGTCAAGGACCAGGACGCCGGCGGCGTGTGCGTACTGACGCTGTTGCGGGTCATGGCGGTAGCCGTAGCCCACCGCCCGCGCCAGACGCCGGATCTGGGTTTCGTCGCCGGTGGCGAAGTGCCACTGCGGGACGCCGGCCCGGTCGAAGCTGTCGGCCAGCGCGGCGCGACGCTGGCGCGCGTCGGCGGGGCCTTCGTCCGGGTCGATGCTGGCGACCAGCAGTTCGAAGTCGCGGCCGGGCCGGCGGTCGATCTCGCTGACCGCCGAGGCCAGTCCGGCCCAGACCGCGCCACAAAGATTGGGGCAATGGTAGTAGCCCAGCATCAGCACCAGCGGCTTGTCGCCGTAGCGTTCGCCCAGATGGAACGCCCGACCATCCGCATCGCGCAATGCGATATCGGCCGGAACCCGGGCGCCGGCTTGCGGACTGAAGCGCACGGCGTCGATGTCGACCACGGGGGGCTGCGCGGCGACGGCACACGCCGCCACCAGCATGGCCAAGGCCAGCAGCGCCCTCATTCGGTACCGCCATTCGCGGCGCCCTGCGCGTCGCGGGCCAACACCTGCATCGCCGCCGACACCGGAATGCGCGCGACACCTTGGCCGCGGTCGTCCCAGGCATACGTATCGAGCTGCTGTTGCTTGTGCGCCTCGTACTGCCGGTAGTCGGGCAGCGGTCGAGCTTGCAGACGCGGCGCAGGCGGGATGGCCACGGGCGTCGCGGGCGACTTGTTGTCCGCGTATTCGAACAGGCCTTGCCAGATCGACAGGCTGATCAGGCTCAGCGCGATCAGCCCGCCGAAGACGCCGCCGATGATCACGCAGACCCGCTTGATGGAAAGGTTTTCGGGCTCGTGTCCGGAAGCGGCAGCGTTTGCGGCTTTGTTCATGCCGGTTCTCCGGCGATTCTCGTGCGGCGCCGTCGCAGGAAATCGAAAGCGCTGCCGAACAGCAGGCCGAGCCCGAGCACGGCGAGCAGGTCGCTCCAGTACCAAAGCGGTCCGGAGCTACGCAGACTCGGCAGGACCATGAGCACCGCCTCCATGAACTGCGCCGCCAGCAGCAGCGCCGCGCACAAGGCCAGCACGCGCGGGTTGCGGCGTGCGCGGCTGTCCAGCAACAGGCAGAACGGCAGCAGTACGCGCAGCGCCACGCCGGCCAGCATCCACCGGGACCATTCGGTGCCGACGCGCGGCCAGTACCAGGCCAGCGCCGAAGGCTGGTCGCCGATCCAGGCCGTCAGATAGTCCATGTAGGCCAGATAGGCCCACAGCAACAGCAGCATCAGCAGCCAGGCGCCGTGATCCGCTCGAATGCTTTCGTTTTCGACCGAAGTGGTCGAGGCACCGACCGCCAGCGCCATCGCGCCGAGCACCCAGCCGCTGATCGTCAGCAGACCGAAACCGGCGGCGTGGTGCTCCGGCGTCAGCGACATCGCCCAGTCGATGCCGGCGAGGCTGCCGCTGAGGCCCAGCCACAACAGGGCCAGCACCGGGCCGCGTCGGCGCGCCGGCGGCGGGCGCTGCACCCACAGCGCGAGCGCGCTCCAGCTCAGCAGGAACAGCAGCGCGCGGGCGATGAAGAACGGCTCGTTCAGATACCAGGACTGCGGCGTGTCGACAGCCCTGGCCCAGGGGTAGAGCGCATCAAGCGCCGGCAGCCACAACAGCGTGGCGACGCTCGTCAGCGGCAGCGTCGCCGCCGTCGCCTGCAAGGCCGGTCGCAGGGGCCAGCCCCAGTCCCCGCCGGTGAGATCGTGCAGCAGCAGCAAGGCCAGTGCGCCGAAGCCCAGTCCCGCGAACAGCCAGCAGGCCATCAGCAGGGAACCCGCCGCGGCCGGCGCCTGGCGCGTTTCGACGAAGGCGACGCTGGCCAGCGCAAGCACGCCGACGGCTGCGATGAGCGGCGCAGTCTTCGTCATTTCAGGGCCGCCTCCGCCTCGGCGCGAACCTTGTCCGGCAACTGTTGCAGCGGCGCGTGCTGCGAGAGTTGCAGCGCGCGGATGTAGCGGATGATCGCCCAGCGATCCTGTGGAGCGAGGCGGCCGGCGTACGGCAGCATCGCGCCGTAGCCGCCGGTGATGACTTGATAGAAATGCGCGTCCGGCGCCTGGCGCAGGCGATCCTGGTGAAAGCTCGGCGGCTGCGGGAAACCGCGGCGGGTGATGTAGCCATCGCCGTCGCCGATGCGGCTGTGGCAGGGCGCGCAATAGACCTCGTAGCGCTCGCGCCCGCGTTCGAGCACCGCCATCGTCAGCGGCAGCGGGTTTTTCGCATCGGGTGGCGGCAAGGGTTCCAGCTGCGCGCTTGCGGCCTGCGCGCCGCTGGCATCGGCACCGCGGCCGGCGGCCATCGCGACCGTGCCCGGCTGCGGGTCCTGCATCGAGTTGCCGTTGTCGAACAGTGGGCTGGGTTCGTAAGGCTCGTAGCGCGGCTGGTCGTACATGTCCTGCATGGCGTTCTCGCAGCCGGCGAGACCCGGCCCCAGCAGGCCGCCGAGGAGCACCATTCCGAGCAGCCCGACCTTGCTGCGCGGCCGGTCGATCGTGTCCAGGCGGTTCATGAATCGCCTCCGACTCGACTGAGGTGCCGCGCCCCCTTGCTCAGCAGCCAATCGCGCAGGGCTTCGCCGTTCTCGTCATCGAGCGGCAGCCACAACAGAAACGCATCGGAGGATGCCTGTTCCATTCCCGCCCAGTCGAATTCCGGCCGGTGCCAGCGCGGCAGGCCCGAGCGCAGCAGCAGGCCGAGGAGCCCGACCAGCCCGGCGCACAGCAGCGTCATTTCCAGTGCCGGCGGGCCGAAGGCCGGCCAGCTCGCCAGTGGCCGCCCGCCGATGTTGACGGGGTAGTCGATAACGGCGCTGTAGTACTGCAGGGCCAGCGTGCCGAGGCCGCCAGCGAGACCGCCGAGCAGCATCGCCAGCGGCAAACGGCTGGGCGGCAGCGCCAGGGCTTCGGCGAGGCCCTCCACCGGATACGGTGTCCAGGCGCGCAGGCCGCGATGGCCTTGCGATCGGGCGGCCTGCACCGCGCCCAGCAGCGTTTGCGGCGTGTCGAAGCAGGCAAGCAGTCCCGGCTGACCGGCGCTCATGCCTGCGGCTCCATGGGTTCCTGGGCGGACTTGTGGGCCAGCAGCCGGGTTTCGTGCATGGACACCACCGGAAACCAGCGCACGAACAACAGCAGCATCGTCATGAACAGGCCGATCGAGCCGGCCAGCATCGCCCAGTCCCACACCGTGGGAATGAAGCGGCCCCAGGCGGCCGGCAGGAACGGCCGGTATTCGCTGGACAGCACCAGCATGATGCGCTCGCACCACATGCCGAACACCACCGACAGGCCGGTCCAGAACAGCCAGCGCGGGCTGCGGCGCACGCGCGCCCACCACAGCGGCTGGATCGCGAGCACGTTGCAGATGATGGCGGCCCAGTAGACCGGCGCGTACAGGCCGGTGAAACGAAACCGCGTCACCGCGAGTTCGTACTCGTCCATGCTGTAGTAGGCCATGAAGGTTTCGGCGGCGTAGCAATAAGCCACCACCAGGCCGCCGCACAGCAGCAGCAACGCGAGTCGGTCCAGATGGCGTTCGGTGATCAGGGCTTCGAGCCTGAAACGCTTGCGCAGCGGCACGCCGATGACCAGGGCCATGGCGAAGCCGGAGAACAGCGCGCCGGCGACGAAGAATGGCGGGAAGATCGTGGTATGCCAGCCGGCGAGCAGGCCTTCCGAGAAGTCCAGCGCGACCATGCTGTGCACCGAGAACACCAGCGGCACGCCGAGCGCGGCGATGATGCGCGTCAGCGCTTCCAGCCGCTGCCAGTCGCGCGCCTCGCCCTGCCAGCCCAGCGCGACAAAGCCGTAAACGACGCGGCGCACTCGCCCGGCGGCGCGGTCGCGCAAGGCGGCCAGGTCCGGCAGCATCGACACGTACCAGAACAGCACCGAGACCAGCAGGTAGGCGAGGATCGCGCAGAAGTCCCAGAACAGCGAACTGCGCCACTGCGGCCACACGTCCATCGTGTTCGGGTACGGAAACAGCCAGTAGAAGAACCATGGCCGGCCGAGGTGCAGAATCGGGAAGATGCCGGAGACGCAGACCGCGAACACGGTCATGGTTTCGGCGTAGCGGCTCAGCGAATTGCGCCAGGGCTGGCGCAGCAGGTACAGCGCGGTGGAGATGAAGGTGCCGCCCATGCCGATGCCGATCCACCACACGTAGTTGGCGAGAGCGAAGCCCCAGTAGGCCGGTCGATTGATGCCCCAGATGCCGACGCCGACCGTGACCAGCACCGACACCGTGAACAGCAGCACCAGTACGCCGAGCAGCGAGACCGACAGGCCGATGCGCCAGCCGGCGCCGAAGCGCGGCGCCAGCGCCGGACGGGCGATGCGGGCATCGACGTCCCCCGGCGTGGTGCCGGGTGCCAGCCAGCCTTCACCGTTCACGCTTCGTTCTCCCCGCTTGTTTCGAGTGCGGGATTGGGGTTGCGCAGCCGTGCGAGATAGCCGGTGCGCGGCCGCGTATTGAGTTCGGCCAGTAGATCGTAGTGGCGCGGCGAGGCCTTTTGCCGGGAGACCGCGCTGTCCGCATCGGCGATGTTGCCGAAGGTGATGGCCTGCGTCGGGCAGGCGGACTGGCAGGCGGTGACGACCTCGCCGTCGCCGATCGCGCGCCCCTCGTTCTCGGCCTGGATGCGCGCCGCGGAAATGCGCTGTATGCAGAAGCTGCATTTTTCCATGACGCCGCGGCTGCGCACGGTCACGTCCGGATTGCGGCCGCCGCGCAGCGATTCGGTGTCGCGGTCGGCGTACTGCAGGAAGTTGAAGCGGCGCACCGAGTAGGGGCAGTTGTTGCCGCAGAAGCGCGTGCCGACGCAGCGGTTGTAGACCTGCACGTTGAGCCCTTCGTCGTCGTGCACGGTGGCGCCGACCGGGCACACCAGCTCGCAGGGCGCGTGCTCGCAGTGCATGCACGGCACCGGCTGCGACAGGATCTCCGGAGTCTCGACCGGGCCTTCGAAATAGCGGTCCACGCGGATCCAGTGCATCGCGCGGCCGAGTTCCACCTGTTCGGGGCCGACGGTGGGGATGTTGTTTTCGGACTGGCAGGCGATCGTGCAGTTCATGCAGCCGAGGCAGGCGTTGAGGTCCACGCTCATGCCCCAGGCCGGTCTGCCGGGGTCGCGCGTGGTCGGCGGATTCGCGTCGTAGAAGCTGTGCTTCGGCGTTTCGTCCTCGATCAGCGCGCCTTCGTGTTGGCGGTATTCGGCCAGCGTGGCGCGGCGCACAGGCTCGCGGCCTTCCATGCCGTCCTGGGTCTGCACGCGCGAGAGCATGCGGCGTTCGCCGGTCTTTTCGATCTTCAGCGGCGCGCTGCGCCAGGCCCCGTCGGCGGGCCGCAGCGCCGTCACTTCCACGCCGACGCCGCTGGCGATGCGCCCGGCCTCGCGGCGGCCGTGGCCGAGATGCACGGTGATGCTGTCCGCCGCCTGGCCGGCCAGCACCAGGGCCGGAATCTCGATGTGCGCGCCGTTGGTACTCAGGCGCAGCACGTCGCCGCTTTCGATGTCGTATTGCTGCGCCAGGCGCGCACCGACCCAGGCGAGATTGCCCCAGGTGTTCAGCGCGATCGGCTTCGGCAGCTCCTGCAGCCAGGCATTGTTGGCCTGGCGGCCGTCCCACAGCGTGGGGTCGGGGCGGATTTCGAGCACCGGGCCGGGCAGGGGCGGCGGCCATTGCAGATCGAGTTCGCGCAGCGCGGGGCGGAGCGTGGCGGCCGCCGTGCCGTCGATCAGACCCTGGCGCAGGCTGTCGCGCCAACGGCTGTCGAAGCCGGCGTCGCCGAGCCGCTGGCGCCAATGCGCCTGCACGATGTCGCGCGCCTGCGGTCCCGGATCACCGAGCAGGGCGGCGAGGATTTCGTGGGCCGGGCGGGCACCGTACAGCGGCGCGATCATTGGCTGCTGCAGGCTGGCGGTGCCGTCGTGGGCTTCGGCGTCCGACCAGCATTCCAGCGCGTGCGCCAGCGGGATGTGCCAGTGCGACAGGCGCGCGGTTTCGTCGGTGTAGAGCCCGCTGTGGACGCTGCGCGGAATTCTTTGTAGTGCCTCGGAAAACCGCGCGGATTGCGGCGCGTCGTAGGCCGGATTCACGTCCAGCATCAGCAGGGTTTCGACCTCGCCGTCCTCCATGTCCGACAGCAGCGTGGCGTAGGACTCGCCCTGTCGCGGCGCCGCGATGAACTGCAGGGTTTGGCCGACTGCGCCGAGGCGATGGTTGATCGCCCAGACCAGGGCGTGCACAGACGGCGGCTGCGCCGGTCCGGCGGCGACGAGCGCGGCCGGGCCCGCTGCGCGCAGGTCCTCGGCCAGCACCGCGATCCAGCGCTCGGCTGTCGGGCCGAGTGTGGCTCCGGTGTCGCCGATTCCCAGTTTGGCGGCGAGCAGGCGCAGCAGCTCGGCGACCCGTTCACCGCCGATCGGCAAACGGTGATCGGCGAGACTGCCACTGGGTGTGGGGCTGGGTTCGGCCACGTAGAGGCGATTCATCTGCGGCGGTTCGCGGCGCTTGGCGAAGTCCCGCGCGTGGCGCAGATGGCCCGGCCCCTGTGCCAGCAGGTCGGTGTCGAACAGCGCGACGAGCTGCGCGCGGTCCAGGCGATATTTGGGCTGCAAGGCCTGGCCGAAGGCGATGCGCGCGCCTTCGACCGGCGCGCTCAGGTCCACCGCGTCATGTCGGTGCCAGCGTGCGCCGGGCAGTTGGGCCTGCAGCGTTTCGATCTGCGCGCGCAGCGTCGGCGAGGCGATGCTGGGCGTCAGCAGGCGCAGGCCGTCGCCGCCGGCTTGCCGGATCTTCGCGAACTCGGCGAGTACGCCGTTCCAGGCGCCGACCTCCGTGCCGCCGCGCAGAATCATTGGCGAACGATCCGGGTCCCACAGATCCATGATCGCCGCCTGGGCGTGGATGCCGGTGGCGCCGAGGCTGGACGGGTGGCCGGGGTTGCCCTCGATCTTGGTCGGACGGTGGCCGTGGGTTTCCACCAGTACGCCGATGCCGCTGCCGGCATGGCTCAGCGTGCTGGCGTAGAACACCGGCTTGCCGGGCACCGCCCTTTCCGGCAGCCGCTGCTGCGGCACGATCTGTTCCGGTGGCGGGCCGCTGCAGGCGCTCAGTCCGGCGCTGCCGACCGCCGCCGCGGCAAAGCGCAGGAAGCCGCGCCGGTCCATGGCCGGCGCCTGCGACAGATGCGGGAACTGCTGTTCGACCAGTTCACGCAGGGCGCGGTGCTCGGCAAGCTGGTCGAGCCGCTGCCACAGCGCCGGGCCGCGCAGATCCGCCAGCAGCCGACGCAGTTCGTCCATGCGGTTCAGCGATGGCACGTGGAGCACTCCGTCAGTTGTCCCATCGGAACGTGGTAGGCGGCGATCAGCGCCGTGCCGGTGGCGCGCTGGTCCGCCGGCTGCCAGGCGAGATCGAACACCTTGTCGCGCGGCCGCAAGGCCTGGGCCGGGTCGCGGTGACAATCCAGACACCACTGCATGTCCAGCGAGGCATGGCGCCAGGTCAGCGGCATCTCGTCGACGCGGCCGTGGCAGCTGACGCAGCCGACGCCGTTGTTCACGTGCACGCTGTGGTCGAAGTAGGCGAAGTCCGGCAGGTCGTGAACGCGATTCCAGCGCAAGCCCTGCCCGGATTGCCAGGCCTCGATCAGCGGCCGCAGCGCCGGCTGGTCGGTATATAGCTGCGAGTGACAGCTCATGCACACCTCGACCGAGGGCAGGCCGGCGGTGGCGGCGGTTTCGACGCTGGCGTGGCAGTAGCGGCAGTCGATTCCATCGTCGCCGACGTGGTGCTTATGGCTGAAGGGGATGGGCTGCTCGACAACGGAGCCGGGCGGATGCGGCGCGGCGGTCGCGGTACGCCAGATCCAGAACACGCCTGCAGCCAGCACGATCACGCCCAGCCCGACCAGGCGTGCGACGAAATCCATGTGTCGGCCAAAGGGCTGGGCCAAATCCCCTTACTCCCTCTCTGGTGGCGACCGTAAGCTGGTCGGAACCTCAAACGAAACTTCACCCTAGTCAGGCTAGCTTGGCCTCGCCTGAATGGTCCTCCGGAGCGCGGCCGGCAGTGGCGCGAGCGCGCCTGTTCGACACCGATTCAGTCAGGCGGCGATAAGGTTCGAGACTGCGCCCCGACAACGTCCACCTGAAGATGAGGGCAATATGGCCAGACCGATCTGGACCGGAACCATCTCCTTCGGCCTGCTGCATGTGCCGATCCGCCTGTACACGGGCGAGCGCAGCGTCGATTTGCATTTCCGCATGCTCGACTCGCGTGACAAACGCCCGATCCGTTACGAGCGCGTGAATTCCGAGACCGGGCGGGAAGTCGCCTGGAAGGACGTGGTCAAGGCCTTCGAGTACAAGAAGGGCAGCTACACGGTGATCGATTCGGATGCCATCAAGAAGGCAGCGCCCGAGGCGACCCAGACCATCGATCTGGAAACCTTCGTCGAACGCGAGGCGATCGACCCGCGTTATTTCGACAAGCCCTACCTGTTGACGCCGGATCGCAAGGCCGACAAGCCCTACGTGCTGCTGCGCGAAACGCTGAAGAAGACCGGGCGCGTCGGCATCGCCAAGGTGGTGATCCGCACGCGCCAGCACCTGGCAATGCTGATGCCGCACGACGATGCCCTGGTGCTGATGCTGATGCGTTTTCCGCAGGAGCTGGTCGATCCGGGCGACTACCGGATTCCGTCCGGCAAGCTTTCGGACTTCAAGCTGACGCGCAAGGAAATCGACATGGCGGCGCAGCTGATCGACTCCATGAGCAGCGCATGGCAGCCCGACGAGTTTCACGACGACTTCCGCGAGCGACTACGCAATCTGGTCGAGAAGCGCGTCAAGGACGAGGGCGAAGCCGAGCCCGGAGACATCGAGGAAGAAGCACCGCCGTCCGGCAACGACGAGGACTTCATGGCCTTGCTGCGCGACAGCCTCAAGTCGAAGAACCGCGACAAGCCGGCGGGACGCAGCAGTCGTGGCAACACTCGTCGCCGCAGCACGCGCAAGAAGGCCGCGAGCAGGAAATCGTCCAAGTCCGCAAGGAGCAAGTCGGCATGAGCATCCAGACCTATCGCGAAAAGCGTCGGGAAGGCACGCCGGAACCGCGTGCCGGCCATAAGAGTGCGCGGCGCAGCGGTCGACCGCGTTTCGTGGTGCAGTTGCATCATGCCAGCAGCCGTCACTACGACTTCCGCCTGGAGGTGGACGGGGTACTCAAGAGCTGGGCGATCCCCAAGGGGCCGAGCCTCGACCCCGATACCAAGCGTCTGGCCGTGCAGGTGGAGGATCATCCGCTGGACTACGCCGGCTTCGAAGGCGAGATTCCGAAAGGCCACTATGGCGCCGGCCAGGTGGAGATCTTCGACGAAGGCGACTGGACACCCGAAGGCGATCCGCAGCAGCAGCTCGACCAGGGCCATATCAGTTTCGAACTCGACGGTCGGATGCTGCATGGCGGCTGGGATCTCATGCGTACGCGCATGAACGGCAAGCAGCCGCAGTGGCTGCTGATCAAGCGGCGCGACCGCTACGCCGGCGCGCGCGAGGCGGATGATTTCACCAACGCCGGCGGACACCTCGGATCCGGCAAACCCGAGGCCTCCACGCGGACAGCGAAGCGGCAATCCGCGTCGGCGAAATCGGCCGGCAAGGCCAAGCCGTTCGAAGCGCAGCTCGCCAAGCTTGTGGGTACGCCGCCCGAGGGCCGGCAATGGCTGCACGAACCCAAGTGGGACGGTTATCGGCTGCTGACGACCATCGTCGACGGCGAACCACGGTTGTGGTCCCGTAACGGCCTGGACTGGACCGAGCGCCTGCCGGATATCGTCGAGGCGCTGCGCAAACTCGACACCGAAGATGCCGAACTCGACGGCGAACTGGTGGTGCTGCGCCGCGGCCGCAGCGACTTCAACGCTTTGCAGACCCGTCTTGCCGGACGCTCCAAGGCATCGCTCAGCTATCAGCTGTTCGACCTGCCGCGCCTGAACGGGGAAGACCTGCGCGAGCAGCCGCTGAGCGAGCGCAAGCGGCGCCTGTACAAGCTGCTGTCGCGCAAGACGCGCGGCGCGCTCGCCTACAGCGAGCATCACGCCGGCGACGGTGACACCGTATTCGCCACCGCCGAAAAGTTCGGGCTCGAAGGCATCGTCAGCAAACGTGCGGACAGTCCCTATCGCGCCGGGCGCGGCGATGACTGGCGCAAGATCAAGCGCGAGAATTCGGACGAGTTCGCCATCGTCGGCTACACCGAGCCCAAGGGCAGTCGCCACGGCTTCGGCGCGCTGCTGCTGGCCGAGCCGGATGCCGACGGCGGCTGGCACTACGTCGGTCGCGTCGGCACCGGCTTTTCGGACGAGCTGCTGAGCTCGCTGTCCGCGAAACTGAAGAAGCTGCAACGCAAGACCCCGCCGGTCAGCGAGGCCAGCCTGGCCGAACGCGAAACCGGCAAGCCGGTCTGGGTGCGCCCGAAGCTGGTCGCGGAAGTCAGCTACCGTGACATCGCCGGCCTCGGCCTGCTGCGCCAGGCCGCATTCAAGACCCTGCGCGAGGACAAGACCGTGAACGAACTTGAACCGACCGTGGCCAAGGTCGCCGACCTCAAGCTGACGCATCCCGAGCGCGTGGTGTTTCCGGATGCCGGCCTGAGCAAGGCCGATGTCGCCGACTACTACCGAAAAATGGCCGAGCCGCTGCTGGCCGAGATCGCGGGCCGCCCGCTGTCGGTGCTGCGCTGCCCGGACGGAATCGAAGGCGAGCATTTCTTCCAGAAGCATCGCGGCAAGGGCATGGGCGAGCATGTGCACACCGTACCGATCGAGGAAAAGAACGGCAGCAGCGACTACCTGATGGTCGACAGCGTGGAGGGCATCGAGGAACTGGTGCAGATGAACGCGATCGAGTTCCATCCCTGGGGCGCCACCGCGAAGAAGCCCGACCAGTGCGACCGCCTGGTGTTCGACCTGGACCCGGCGAACGATCTGCCATTCAAGCGGGTGATCGAAGCTGCGCGCATGTTGCGCGATCGCCTCAAGTCCCTGAACCTCGAATCCTTCGTGCGCACCACTGGCGGCAAGGGCTTGCACGTGGTGGTACCGCTGTCGCCGGCCGCCGACTGGGATGCGGCCAAGGATTTCGCACACGCACTGGCTTCGGCCTGCGCGAAGGCCGAGCCGAATCGCTACGTCGACGTGGCCAGCAAGGCCAGGCGCAACCAGCGCATCTTCATCGACTATCTGCGCAACAGCCGCGGCGCCACCAGCGTGGCCTCGTACTCGCTGCGCGCCCGGCCCGGCGCGCCGGTGGCCGTACCGCTGCGCTGGGACGAACTTGGTCGGCTAGACAGCGCCGCGAAGTACGACGCGCAATCTGCCCCGAGCCGCTTCAAGCGGCTCAAGCGCGATCCCTGGGATGGTTTCGACCGCTGTCGCCAATCTTTGACGGCCGCGCTGAAACGGTTGGATTGATCGAGCGCAGGATGCGCAGCGGCACCTCGGTTCAGACCGAGTACGCCGATCTCGCAAGCGTCGGTGCGTTCCGCGCTCCAGGAGTTCTGCCCGCCTGAAGGATCCGCAATGCAAGCCCGCTGCCGACCCGATGCGTACT
>NZ_JAVRIC010000035.1 GCF_031846245.1 Banduia mediterranea
GTCCGACGCCACCGGTGCCGTCAGCTCGATAAAGCCGGCGGCTTCACGCGGCGGCGATTCGGGCGATGACACCGATTCGCCCTTGAGCTTGCGCCGCCAGTTGCAAAGCGAGCTCAGCGCAAGCCCACGCGAGGCGCAGAACGCTTCTTGGCTCTGACCGCTTTGCGCCCACTCCTCAATTAGCCGGCGCCAGTCCGACTCGCTGCGTCGGACGTAACCAACTCTGCCCATTCCTGTTTCCATCGCATCGCTCCGTTTCAGTCGATGCGTGCAGGCTAATGGCCGATGATCCGCGCGAATAGGACGCTGCGGTTTGAACGCTTACACTGTTCGGGAAGCCGCGGATACAGCGACGATAATGCAGGATGGCCGTCCGCTCAGGAGTCGAACTCGCGATGGCTCGCTGCGCCCGCAATCGCAACGCGATTCATGTGCTTTGAGGTCGCAGCTTCGACTTTTTGCCATCAGACGGGCTAATGATCACTGAACGCGCGACTCAATACTCTGTTTGGCGCCCCGGGCAGGAGTCGAACCTGCGATCTGCCCCTTAGGAGGCGCAGGCACGATAGCCTACTCTTTGGCAACCCTGCCCGGGGCGTGGACCGTCCGCCCGAGGGCGATGGCCGGGACCGACGCCTGCTGCCAGGTGAAGAAGACAGGCTGATGGCCGCTTGCGCGCACAATCAGGCACTTCGGTGGGCCATCATCCTTGCCATCGAGACAGCGGCAAGACGTGGGGAGCTCTGTGCCTTGGTGTGGGGTGATGTCGATTTCGAGCGGCGAACCCTTCAGATCCGAGCCGAGGATGCTGGCGCCGCCAAGACCGGCGCCAAACGGACCGCCCCCCCCTCAGCCAGAAGGCCATTTCCGTTTTGATGGAGGCCAAGCCCAAGCGCGCCAAAGCCAACGAATCAGTGTTGGGTTTCGGGCCGGACGGCCTCAGCCAAGCCTTTGAGCGCGCCTGCCGTCGCGCTGGAATAGTGGGTCTGCGGCTGCATGACCTGCGGCACGAAGCCACCTCGCGACTGTTCGAGCTCGGGCTCGACATGATGGAAGTCAGCGCCATCACGGGCCACAAGACGCTGGACATGCTCAAGCGGTACACCGGAATGTGTCAATGCTTTGAGACAACCGCGGGTTTGAATTTAGTGAGTTTCGGTGACGGGTGCTGAGCTGGATACAGGGTTCTCGCGGGGTGGGTTGATGTAAACCTTGTCGGGCACGCGCGGTGGTTGGGGTACGCGGCCTTTGAAGCGGTGCTGGTGGCGATCAAAAGCGGCGGTCAGGGTTAGCGCACGCTCGGCGGTGATGCGCGGTTCGTGGCCGTGATGGACGGCGGCAGGTGTCATCAGGCCGATGCCCGTGTGGCGATGATGGTGGTTGTAGTGCTCGAAGAACGGGGTGATGACGTCGCGGGCATGATCGATGCCGGCAAAGCAGGCGGGAAAGTCCGGGGCGTATTTGGTGGTCTTGAACAGGCTCTCGCTGTACGGGTTGTCGTTGCTTTGCTGGGGCCGGGAAAAGCTGGCCTCGATGCCGAGATCGACGAGCAGCTCGGCCAGCGTCTTGGATCGCATCGGCGCGCCGCGATCGGCATGCAGCGTGAGTTGATCCTTGGGCACCGCCTCACGCAAGGCGGTCTGCTCAACCAGCTCGCGCGCCAGCGCGGCCGACTCGCGTGTGCTCAGCAGCCAGCCGACCACGTAGCGGCTGTACACGTCGAGCACGACGTAACAGCCCTGCGGGGTCAAACAGCCCTGCGGGGTCAGGTCTTGCGCCTTGACGCAGCCCGCCGATCCACACCTCGCGCGATCCGGCTTACCGTCGAGTAGTCGAGTAGTGCTACTCGAAGTGCGCACCGATCTGCGGAAGTTGTCGGTGTCCGCTCTCGTAGGCGTCGCGATCTTCGTCATTGAGGAAGATTGCTTGACGGGCATTGCCGCGCGCCATCACATGATGGATCGCGCCGGGGAATTCGATACGCAGAGGGCGGGCCATGCGGGGAACGTAGCGAAGCCAAAGAAATTTGGCAAGGAACAAGACCTGACCCCCAGGGCTGTTAGGAACAAGACCTGACCCCGACGTCCCGTCGACGCCCAGCAGACGCACGCCGACAATGTCCCGAGGATGCAGCACCGGCAGCGTGGCTTTCAGATGCGCGCGGTCCATGTCCTTGACGGTCCGCCACGCCAGTCCCGTCCAGCGGGACACCGCACTGATCGGCAGGTGACGACACAGTGCGCTCACCAGCTCCGCCAGCCGCCGGGTGTACCGGGCGCCGGCTTCGACGAAGTCCAGACGCTCCACGCGCCGGTCGCGGGCGCCGATGACAATCTCCAGGTACTCAATGTCCAGCGCCACCCGACGGCCGAACATCGGCACGTCCCACACCCGCCGATGCCGCCAGCGATTCGGTCGACCTCGATGGCCCGTCACTGCATCCACCGGTACAAACCGCGCGTCGCGCCGGCACGACACGCCGATCACACCGTCACTTTCCACGGTCACCGCATTGACCACTTGGCCACGCAGCCCAACAATCCCCGCTGGGATAGTCGCTCTCATTTGTTCCCTGTACTCGAAAGCTTCGTCAACCTTCGTTTTACAAGGACTTGCGTCGGGCGGCTATCCCTTTTCTACCTCATACAACTGCACAAGAGCCAAAAACTATCACGACCCTGAGGTTTCCCCTCAAATTGTTCTGATGATCTGTTTATTTTCAGCGGATTGCGAGGTATTGTTTAGATAAAACTGCGCCTGAAGTACGCGCAGGGCACGGCTTGTATCTCTTCGGAAGTCACCAAACTACCCGAGGAGCCCATGCCATGAGCGCCAGCAAATTATCGGGTCTGTGTGTGGTCTTCTGGTGGGGCCCGGCGTGGAGCCGATCATCCTGATCGATTGGTCGGATTTGAAGGCGGATCGGCGCTGGTTGTTGTTGCGTGCCACGCTCTGGACGAAGGGGCATGCCTTGGTGCTCTATGAAGGAATCCATCCACTGCGCCGACAGAACTCGCCCCGGGTCGAGCGGGATTTCCTTTTGACGTTGAAGTCGATGCTGCCCGAAGGCGTGCGCCCCGTGATCGTGAGCGATGCGGGTTTCCGGGGACCTTGGTTTGCCCAGGTCGAACGGCTGGGCAAGCGCTAAGATCCCCCTGGTCCACGCCATCATGCTTCAATAGCCCAACAGCCATCGCGCCTAAATTTGAGGGGAAACCTCAGGGTCTGATTGAAATCTTGGCGGGGGAAATCGATATCGTAGCGAGGATCGGCACTGAAACAAAAGCTCAAACTTTTTGCGTGCTTTGCGCCGGCGCTGGCGATCTGGCTGTGGCCGAGTCTACCGCTTGAGCCCTTGCAGCAGCGCACGCTGGGCATTTTCGTGGCGGCGGCGTTGTTGTGGGTGCTCGAACCGGTACCGGTACACGCAACCTCGATCCTGATCATCGCGCTGCTGTTGTTCGGGGTGTCCGACCAGTCTCCGTGGAGTACGCCGCAGAGTCCGCCGTATGCCGAGGTAATGGCGTCGCTGGCTTCGCCGGTGATCGTATTGTTCCTCGGCGGTTTCTCGCTGGCGATCGCCGCGGAGCGCACCGGTGTGGATCAGATGCTGGCGCGGCGGATGATGCGGCCGTTCGCCGGAAACCCGGTGTCGATGCTGTGGGGTGTGGTGCTGATCACGGCCTTGTTTTCGATGTTCCTGTCGAACACGGCGACGACCATCCTGATGCTGTCGATGATCGGTTCGCTGACGCGCGGCGCGCCGTTGCCGGCGGTGTTCGTGCTGTCGATCGCCGTGGCGGCCAACCTGGGTGGCATCGGCACGCCGATCGGCACGCCGCCGAATGCGATCGCGCTGCAATACCTGTCCGATCAAGGCACGCGCGTCAGTTTCGCGAAGTGGATGCTGTTCGCGCTGCCGATGGTGGCCGCCTTGCTGTACGTGGCGGTACGCGTGGTCCGGCACTATCACCCGCTGCCAGCCTTGGTTCTGGATCTCGATACCGCGCAGACCAAGCTCGATACCAAGGGTCGGATCGTCCTGGCGACGCTGCTCGTGACCGCGCTGATGTGGCTGACGACGGACCTGCACGGTCTCAACGCCTATGTCGTCGCAGTATTTCCGATTGCCGTGTTCTCGATGAGCGGACTGCTCGGGCGCGAGGAACTGCGCCGCATCGATTGGGGCGTGATCTGGCTGGTGGCGGGAGGCATCGCGCTCGGCCGTGCCACCGAAACGACGGGCTTGGCCTCGCGACTGATCGAACTGGCGCTGCCCGAGAACCTGCCGCTGCTGGCCCTGGCGCCGATGCTGCTGCTGATCGCATGGATCTTCGCGAATTTCATGTCGAACACCGCGACGGCCAACCTGCTGATGCCATTGGCCGCGGCCATCGGCGGCGAGGGCACGGCCTGGATTTTGGTGGTGGTGGCGGTCGGCACCTCGCTCGGCATGATGTTTCCGATCTCGACACCGCCGAACGCGCTGGTCTATGCGACCGGCTGCATCCGTTCGCGCGATTTGCTCAAGGTCGGTGCCGCCGTTGGTGTGGCGGGTCTGATCATGGTGCTGGTGTGGCTGCTGCCGTTGACCCGGCTGCTGCTGTGAAGCCGCAGCCGGCCCGGTTCCTAGCAGTCTGTCGGACTTGAGTTCGAGCAGCGTGTGCGCGGCTTGATCTCGCGCTTGACGCGTTCCAGCGCGTTGGCGGTACACCGGCTCGTCTTCGGTCCCCGACGAACAGCGCCGGCTTCATGGTGGATAATGCCGCGATGAGCATCGACGATCCCGCTGTCCCGGCGCGCATGCCGAGCTTCTTCATTCCGCATGGCGGCGGCCCCTGCTTCTTCATGGATTGGGATCCCGCCGACACTTGGAAAACGATGGAGGCCTTCCTGCGCGGGATCGCGGACAGCCTCCCCCGCCAACCCAGCGCAATCCTGATCATCTCGGGCCACTGGACGCCGGATCGATTCACGGTGAACGCGGCGGCGCGGCCTGCCTTGCTGTTCGACTACTACGGCTTTCCGCCGCACACCTATGAGTTGCGCTATGAGGCGCCGGGACTGCCTGCCCTGGCCGAGACCGTGCGCCAGACGCTGAGCGAGGCCGGTTTCGAGACCGATAGCATCGATGATCGCGGCCTCGACCACGGCGTGTTCATCCCGCTGCTGCTGATGTTTCCCGACGCGCGGATTCCGGTGGTGCAGCTGTCCTTGCGCGGCGACCTGAATCCCAAGGCGCACATCGACGCTGGCCATGCGCTGGAAAAACTACGTGAGCAGGACGTCCTGATCGTGGGTAGCGGCATGAGCTTTCACAACATGCGCGCCTATGGCAACCCACGCTTCACGCCGGTGGCGGACGCCTTCGACGAGTGGCTGACGGCCGCCGTCGAGGCGCCGCCGGCCGAACGCGAAGCCCGGCTGGCCGCCTGGGAGCACGCGCCGCAGGCGCGCCAATGCCATCCGCCGGCGGCCGAGGAGCACCTGATTCCGTTGATGGTGGCGGCTGGCGCCGGCGGCCAAGGGAGGGGCCGGCGGGTGTTCAGCGACCGCGTGCTCGAGACGCGCGTGTCCGGCTATCGCTTCGACTGATCGTTCCGGCCCCGTTATTCCGGACGAGTCGCAGACCCGTTCCGGACTCCATGTGTGTCGCGACCGCCACCACGTCAGGCCAGAGCGCACAGGGCGTCGCGGTCGACCACCTCGCAGCGCGTGCCCTGCTTGCGCAGAACCTTGCGTGACTGCAATCGGGTAAAGACGCGAGACACGGTTTCCGTAGCGAGGTCCAGGTAGCGTCCGAGGTCCACGCGGGACATCGGCAATTCGATCTCGCCGCCCGGCGTGATCGTGGCGTCGAGCTGGCTCAGCAGGAACGCGGCGACGCGCTGGTCGGCGCTGCAGCGTTCGCGATGCAGCATGCCGTGCAGGCGATCGAATTCATGGCCCAGGGCGCTCAGTATCCGGTCCCGGAACTGCACGGTTTCGAGCATGCGTGCGCGCACTGCGGCGATCGGCAGCCGGCACACCCAAGTGCGCGACAGGGCGCGTGCATTGGCGCGGAATTCCGGATTGCAGACTGCATCGAGCCCGACGATGTCCTCCGCCAGCTGGAAGCCGCGGATTTCCTCGTCGCCGTCGGCGGACACCACATAGGTCTTGAACGCACCGCCGCGCACGAGGTACAGATGTTCGGCCCGATCGCCGATGCGGTACAGATGCTCGCCCTTGTCAAGTACGCTGCGACTCACCCCGGCGGACTGCATCTGCGCAGGCGTCATGCCTTCGACCAGCAGACCGCCGAGACAGCGGCTTTGACGCGGGCAATCGATGCAGGGTGCGGTGGCGGACATGGCGGGCTCCGTGGGACAGGCTGGATTCGAGGTGCCCAGTCTGTGGCCCGGCCGCCTGCGCCACCATTCGGTCTTACGCGTAGCCCGCCTGCGGAAACCACGTACGGGAAACTACGTATCGGCAGCGTCCGGGGGTGGAGCCGGGGGGCTCAGACAGCCCTGTACCGCACTCTGGAACGCATCGTCACCGAACGGCTTTTGCAGTACCTCGTACACGCCCAGCCGGCGCAGACGCTCCAGTTGCGCGCCGCTGCGATCAGCGGTGATGACCAGCACCGGCAGTCGCGAGCCACGTTCGCGCAGATGACGCAGCACGGTCTCTCCGTCCATTTGCGGCATGTTGAGGTCGAGCACCAGGCAGCTGGCCGTTTCGTCGATCGGACTGTCGAGGAATTCACCTCCGCTGGCGAAGCTGCGGGCACGCCAGCCGCAGCAGCGCGCCAGCAGATCCAATGCGGACCGCACCGCGGTGTCGTCTTCAACGATATAGACGACCGCGTTGGGGTCCGGTCCGGACGTGGCGCCGGAAATCAGGGCGGGATTCGCAATCACGGCTGACAAGGGAAGGTCGACGACCCGGTGGGCATGAGCGGACATTGGACGATACAAGCCTCTGCCGTTCATTGACCGGCGTCAGTGCCCGCTTCGGCGCGCAGCACCAGATGGACCAGTTGCGCCACCGACCGACAATCGAGTTTCTCCAGGCAGCGCGCACGATGCAGTTCGATCGTGCGTTCGCTGATGCCGAGTTCGGCGGCGATCACCTTGTTGGCCTCACCGAGTACCAGATGGCGCATGACCTCGTGCTCGCGTGCGGTCAGTCGGGACAGCCTGTCGCGCAGGGCGGTGGCTTCGTGCTGCCGGCCGCGGCACTCGCGGTCGCGCTGCAAGGCGGCATTGACGCGGTCCAGCAGAAACTGGTCGTTGAACGGTTTCTGGATGAAGTCGAAGGCGCCGCGTTTCATCGCCCGCACCGCCATCGGCACGTCGCCGTGGCCGGTGAGGATGATCACCGGCAGGGTGATGCTCCTGGCGATCAGGCGCTCGTGAAGATCGAGCCCGGACAGCCCTGGCATGCGCACGTCCAGCAACAGGCAGCCGCCCTGCTCGGGCGTGGCCGCGTCCAGAAACTCCAGCGCGTTGCCATAGCAGCGCGAGTCCAGCCCGGCCGAGGCCAGCAGCATGCGCAGACCGCTGCGCACGGCCTCGTCGTCATCGACGACGAACACCACCGGGGTCTGCTGCATCATGTCAACTGCACCTGCGGCAGCAGGAATTGCAGCCGTGCACTGCCGCTGTCGCTGACTTCGGCCGCAATGTGGCCATCATGCGTTTCGATGATCGAACGGCAGATCGAAAGGCCCTGTCCCAGTCCGTCCGGCTTGGTCGTGAAATAGGCATCGAACAGACGCGCCGGGTCCAGACCGACGAAACCGGGACCGCTGTCCTGCACGCAGAAACGGATCGCCGGCGCCTCGCGCCATTGCGCACTTGAGGTGTACAGCGTGACCCGGCGCTGTCCGGCGGGCGTCTGCGCCATCGCCTCGATGGCGTTGCGCACCAGATTGAACACCACCTGCTCGATCTGTACGCGGTCCATCTGCGCGGTCGGCAGATCGTCCTCCAGTTGCAGGTCCACTTCGATCTGCGCCGCCTTGATCTCGTGCCCCACCAGCCACAGCACGTCGCGCACCACGGTATTGAGATCGTCCTCGCGGAAGGCCATTTCCCCCTTTCTGACGAAACTGCGCAGCCGCTTGATCACGTTCCCGGCGCGTTCGCCCTGGCGGGCTATCTGTTGCAGGGATTCGCGCATCAGCGCCTCGTCGGCGTGACCGCTGCCGAGCATGCGCAGGCAGGCCGAGGCATGGCTGATGATGGCGGTCAGCGGCTGATTGACCTCGTGCGCAAGGCCGGTCGCCATCTCGCCGAGCGCCGTCAGCCGCGATGTGTGCGCCAGCTCATTGAGCCGGCGGCGCCCTTCCGCCTCCACCGCCTTGCGGTCGGAAATATCACGGGTGATGCCAGTGAACAGCAGGCGCTCCGGCAGATGCACTGCCCCCACCGCGAGGTCCATCGGAAACACCGTGCCGTCCTTGCGCAAGCCTTCGACCTCGCGGCCGATGCCGATGATCCTGGCCTGCCCGGTGGACAGATAGTTCTTGATGTACTGGTCGTGATCGCGCCGATAGGGCTGCGGCATCAGCAGCTTGATGTTGCGCCCGATGACCTCGTCGGCGGCATAACCGAACATTCGTTCGGCGGCATGGTTGAAGCTCTCGACAATGCCGCGATCATCGATGGTGATGATGCCGTCCACCGCCGTATCCAGAATCGCCCGGTGACGTTCAAGGGCTTCGGCCAGCGCGGCGGTGTTTTGGGCTACGGGAGGGCTCATCCGTGCAAGGATGCCACAGCCTTCCCGGCAGTCGAAGCCGGCGCGAGCCTTCAGAGCCTGTGAACGGTGCCGGGCGCTTCAGGCCAGCCTGGAGTAGCGCGTCGCCGGCACTTCGGCGCGCCCGAGATGGGCGTCGAAGACCATCGCCACCACACGCAGCAGGCTGCGCCCCGCTTCCGAGACCCGCAGGCCCCATGGCCCACATTCGAGCCAGGTCTGCGCCGGATCAAGCGCCCGCAGGCGTTCCAGCTCCGGCGCGAAGCGGCCGGACGGCAACTCCGAGAAATCGGCCTCGCCTCGGCACATGATCGACTCGATGACGGCGGCGCGAAGCCGGTCCTCGTCGGTGAGACGATAGCCGCGCGCGACCGGATAATGTCCGGTATCGACTGCCAGACGGTAGCCTTGCTCGGTCGCCTCGTTCTGGGCATAGCAGCCGCCGAGCCTGGAAATGGCGCTGGCGCCCAAGCCCAGCAGCTCGCAGTCCGGCAGCGTCGAATAGCCCTGGAAATTGCGGTGCAGGCGACCGCCGGCAAAGGCGCGCGCCAGCTCGTCACCCGGCAGGGCGTAGTGGTCCAGACCGATCGCGACGTAGCCGGCCTGACACAGACGCTGATGGATGCGTTCCCGCAGCCACTGGCGCTGGGTCTGGTTCGGCAGCGTTTGTTCGTCGATCGCACGTTGCGCCGGAAAGCGGGCCGGCAGGTGCGCATAGTGATACGCCGCCACGCGATCGGGCCGCTGCGCCAGCACGAAATCCAGCGTGGCTTCGAAGCGCGCCGGCGACTGCATCGGCAGGCCGTAGACCAGATCGTAGTTGAGACTGGAAAAACCCGCCTGTCGCGCGGCGGCGGTGAGTTCGGCCAGGTGATCGCTGCTCTGCCGACGGTTGATCGCCGTCTGCACCACCGCGTCGACATCCTGCACGCCGAACGACAGGCGATTGAAGCCGAGTTCGCGCCAGACGTCGATGTCATCAACCGTCGCCAGGCGCGGATCGACTTCCATCGAGCATTCCAGCCGTTCGTCCGGGGCGAAGCGGAACCGGTTGCGCAAGGCCTCCAGCAATACGGCGAGCTCCCCGGTCGTCAGGCTGTTCGGCGTGCCGCCGCCCAAGTGCAGTTGCAGCACTTCGGGCGGCGGCTGCATCAGACGCGCCTGCATTTCGATCTCGTGCAGCAGGGATTCCAGATAGCCGCGGATGCGCGTGCGCGAACGCGAGATCACACGGTTGCAGCCGCAATAGAAGCAGTTGCTGGCACAGAACGGAATGTGCACGTACAGCGACAGGGCCTCGCCGCCGCGCGCCGAGGCGCGGACCGCCTGACACCAGTCGGCCACGCCGAAACGGGTATCGAAGGCCAGGGCCGTGGGATACGAGGTGTAGCGCGGACCGCGCATTTCCCGCGCGAGCAAGTCGGCTGGCAGCGCGGCGGACGAAGTGGGTTCAGCGGTGGTCATCGGCGTTCCTGATTGCGGCCGCAAGCCTGGGCCGGCCTCGCGTCCCGCGCATTGATCCGGGTCAAGCACAGCCGCATCACGGGCTTGCGCTTGATGCCGGTCAATGCGGCCGCGCCTGAGGTACCGGACCCTGTTACGGACTTCAACTTACGCGCGCTTCAAGAGACCCCGACCCATGAGCAAGAACTATCGCAGCATCACGCATGACGTTTCCAAGTCGCTGGCGAAGCTTCGCGGGGACATGCCGGAGGTCATGAAAGGCTTCGGCGCCCTGGCGCAGGCCGCCGGCAAGGACGGCGCACTGGACGCCAAGACCAAGGAACTGATCGCACTGGCCCTGGGCGTGGCCGCGCACTGCGACGCCTGCATCGGCTTCCACACCCAGGCGCTGATCAAGCACGGCACTACGCGCGCGGAGTTCGAGGAAACCCTGGGCATGGCGGTCTACATGGGCGGCGGTCCCTCGCTGATGTATGCGGCCGACGCCCTGGCGGCCTACGAGGAACTGAGCGCTTCAGGTTGAGGGATTGACCGCCGTCAATGTCCGCCCGCCGCCCTGAACCGACACTCAACGCCGAACCCGTACCCGAGAGCTTCTTCGTGTCTCATCCCACTACCGCGAGCGTCGTCCACTACGACGACGAGGTCGTCCGCCGCTTCGCCCTGACCACGGTGCTCTGGGGCATCGTCGGCATGTCGGTCGGCGTGCTCATCGCAGCGCAACTGCTGTGGCCGGCGCTGAACTTCGATGTGCCCTATCTCACGTATTCACGGCTGCGTCCGCTGCATACCAATGCCGTGATCTTCGCCTTCGGCGGCTCGGCGCTGTTCGCCACCTCGTACTACGTGGTGCAGCGCACCTGCCAGACCCGGCTGTTCCTGCCGCGTCTGGCGATGTTCACGTTCTGGGGCTGGCAGCTGGTGATCGTGGCCGCCGCCATCACCCTGCCGATGGGCATCACCCAGAGCCGGGAATACGCGGAGCTGGAATGGCCGATCGACCTCCTCATCGCGGTGGTCTGGGTCAGTTACGCAGTGGTGTTCTTCGGCACGATCGTGAAGCGCGAGGTGGACCACATCTACGTGGCCAACTGGTTCTTCGGCGCCTTCATTCTGGCCGTGGCGATCCTGCACATCGTCAACAACATCGTGATTCCGTTCTCGGCCACGCAGTCGTATCCGGTCTACGGCGGTACCGTGGATGCCATGGTGCAGTGGTGGTACGGCCACAACGCCGTCGGCTTCTTCCTGACCGCCGGCTTCCTTGGGATGATGTACTACTTCGTGCCCAAGCAAGTGGGCAAGCCGATCTACAGCTATCGCCTGTCGATCGTGCATTTCTGGGCGCTGATCTCCACCTACATGTGGGCCGGTCCGCATCATCTGCTCTACACCTCGCTGCCCGACTGGGTGCAGAGCGTGGGCATGGTGTTCTCGCTGATCCTGCTGGCGCCGAGCTGGGGCGGCATGATCAACGGCGTGATGACCCTGTCCGGCGCCTGGCACAAGCTACGCACCGATCCCATCATCAAGTTCCTGATCGTCTCGCTGTCGTTCTACGGCATGAGCACCTTCGAGGGGCCGATGATGGCGATCAAGACCGTCAACGCACTGTCCCACTACACGGACTGGACCATCGGCCACGTGCATTCGGGTGCACTGGGCTGGGTCGGCCTGATCTCGATCGGCTCGCTGTACGCCCTGATACCGCGCCTCTACGGAAAACCCGCGATGCACTCGGTGCCGGCGATCAATCTGCATTTCTGGCTGGCGACCATCGGCATCGTGCTCTACATCGTGGCGATGTGGATCGCCGGAGTGATGCAGGGCCTGATGTGGCGCGCGATGGATGCCGACGGAACGCTCAGCTACAGCTTCGTCGAATCGCTGCGGGCCACCTATCCCTACTACGCGGTGCGACTGCTCGGCGGCGCCCTGTATCTGTCCGGCATGTTCATCATGGCCTGGAACGTCTGGCGCACGGTGCAGCCGGAGCAGGTGATGACCGCGCGTGAAGATGCCCTGCCTGGAGTCGCGAAATGAGTGCCGGTCACGACAAGGTCGAACGCAATATCGGTCTGATGGCGGTGCTGATCGCCGGGGTGATCGCCGTCGGCGGTTTCGTGGAGATCGTGCCGCTGATGCTGGGCAGCCAACTCGACGAACCGGCGCCCGGCGTGAAACCGCTGACGCCGCTGCAGGTGGCCGGTCGCGAGGTCTACGTCCGCGAAGGCTGCTACGGCTGCCATTCGCAGCAGGTGCGTTCGCTGCACGAGGAAACCCTGCGCTACGGGCCCTACTCGATCGCCGGAGAGTCGGTCTACGACCATCCGTTTCAGTGGGGCTCCAAGCGCACCGGGCCGGACCTGTCCCGCGTCGGCGGCCGCTATTCCGACCAGTGGCATCGCATGCACCTGATGAACCCGCGCGACCTCGTGCCCGAATCCAACATGCCGGGCTACCCCTGGCTGGCCGAACAGTGGTTTGGCGGCGAGCAGGTGCAGGCGATGATGCGCGCGCTCAAGCGCGGCGGCGTGCCCTACACCGAGGACGACATCGCGGCGGCGCCGGAGGCCGTCCAGGGCGAGACCAAGCTCACCGCGCTGATCGCCTTTCTACAAAGTCTTGAAGCCTCGCCGAGGGACACGGTCCCGAGCGCCGAGGCCACAACGGAGGCCGCGCCATGATGGACGGACTGCTGCAGGGCCTGGTCACGGTCTTTGCCTTTGCCACCTTTCTCGGCATTTGCGTCTACGCCTATTCCCCTTCCCGCAAAAGCACCTTCGAAGAGGCGGCGCAGCTGCCGCTCGACGACTCGGAGCCGGAGTCATGACGTCCACCTGGAGCCTCGTTGTCGCCGTGGTGGTCCTCGCCAACATCATCGCCTGCCTGTGGCTGCTGATCTGGACCTCGCGCCGCCGTCCCGACGAAGTCGCCGAAGGCGCCGAGACCGGGCATGTCTGGGATGACGATCTGCGCGAATACAACAATCCGCTGCCACGCTGGTGGCTCAACATGTTCGTGCTGACGATCATCTTCGGGCTGGGCTATCTGCTGTTCTATCCGGGCCTCGGCAATTTCGCCGGGCGACTGGGCTGGACCTCGCATCGGCAGCATGACGAACGTCTCGCCGAAGTCGAGGCGCGGCGCCATGCGGTCTACGCCCAGTACGACGGACTCGGCATCGAACAGCTCCAGGATCATGCCGGTGCGCGCAGCATGGGCGCCAAGCTGTTCTCCAGCAATTGCGCCGGCTGCCACGGCGACGATGCGCACGGAGCGATCGGGTTTCCGAACCTCAGCGACCAGGACTGGCTGTACGGCGGATCGGCCGAACAGGTGTACACCACGATCAGCCAGGGGCGGCGCGGTCAGATGCCCGCCTTCCTCACCGCGCTCACGCCCGAGGAGGTGAGCGGGCTGGTGGCCTATGTCAGCAAGCTGCACACGGGTGAGGCGCCGCGCCGCCCCGACGAACTGATCGGTCAGAAGAAGTTCGCGATCACCTGTGCCGCCTGCCACTCGGCGGACGGCAGCGGCAAGCTCGCCCTGGGTGCGCCGCGCCTCAACGATGACACCTGGCTGTACGGCGGCTCGCCCGACCAGATCCGCCAGACCATCCTGTTCGGCCAGAAGAGCGAAATGCCGGCCTTCGGCGAATTGCTGACCGACACCGAACGGCGTCTGCTGGCGGCCTATGTGCTGGGTCTTTCGTCCGATGCTGAAGGTGCCGCGGCGATGGCGCACGCGCCATGACCTCGGTCGAACCCCGCGAACCTCGCGCGGCCTGGAGCCGCCCCCGGCGCATGACCGCGGTGCTGCTGTGGTGCAGCTTCTGGACGGCGCTGCTGTCGACGATGCTGCTGCTGTTTCTGCCACCGGCGATGGACGTCAACGGACACTACACGATGGAGACGCTGACGCTCTGGTTCCTGCTGAGCTGGGCGCTGGCGACCGCACCGATGGCATTCCTGGTGTTGCTGCTCGCCACACCGGCGCGCGGGTCGCGCACGCCATGAGCGAGACACCGGCGGCCACACATTCGCTCTACGCCTCGGCGGAGAAGATCTACCCGCGCAAGGTCAAGGGCCGTTACGCGCAGTTGCGCCGTATCGCGGCGTTGGTGCTGCTCGGCCTGTTCTATCTGCTGCCCTGGCTGAGCTGGAACGGTCAGCCGCTGGTACTGATCGACCTGCCGGCGCGTCGCTTCCACATCCTCGGCCTGACGCTGTTCCCGCAGGATCTGATCCTGCTCACGCTGATGCTGGCCACGGCGGCGATGACGCTGTTCTTCTTCACCACCCTGGCCGGCCGGCTGTGGTGCGGCTTCGCCTGCCCGCAGACGGTGTGGACCGAGGCCTTCCTGTGGATCGAGCAGAGCATCGAAGGCGATCGCCATCAACGCCAGAAGCTGGACGCCGCGCGCTGGGGGCCGCGCAAGCTCGGCATCAAGGGCGCCAAACACCTTGCCTGGCTGCTGTTCGCGCTGTGGACCGGGCTGAGCTTCGTCGCCTTCTTCGTTCCGGCGCGCGAACTGTTTCCGGCGGCGGCCAGCCTGCAGCTTTCCGGCTGGCCGCTGTTCTGGTCGCTGTTCTACGGCTTCGCCACCTGGGGCAACGCCGGCTTCATGCGCGAGCAGGTATGCAAGTACATGTGCCCCTATGCGCGCTTCCAGTCGGCGATGTTCGACAAGGACACGCTGATCATCGGCTACGACGCCGCGCGCGGCGAACCGCGCAAGGGCCTCGCCAGGCTGGCCGAGCTGCCGCCGGGTGACTGCGTGGACTGCACGCTGTGCGTGCAGGTCTGCCCGGTGGGCATCGACATCCGCGACGGCCTGCAATACGAGTGCATTGCCTGCGCCGCCTGCGTGGATGCCTGCAACGGCGTGATGGACCATGTCGGCAAACCACGCGGCCTGGTCCGCTACACCAGCGAACGCCACGAGCAGGAAGGCCGCTTCCGCATGCTGCGGCCACGCACGATCGGCTACGGCCTGATCTGGCTGATCCTGCTGGGTGGCCTCGCTGCCACCGTGCTGCTGCGTTCGCCGCTGGAGCTGGACGTGCTGCGCGACCGCCGCCAGCTCTACCGCGAAATGGCCGACGGCAGCATCGTCAACGTCTACACCCTCAAGATCGGCAACAAGAGCGAGGCGGCGCACACGCTGAACATTCGTGCGCTGCGCGAGGACGGCACGGCCGTGGCGCTGAGCGTCCACGAGGTCGAGGTGCAGCCCGAAGAGACACGCACGCTGATCCTCAGCGCGCGCATGTCGCCCGAGGGCCTGCCGCCGGCACAGACGATCGAGTTCGAGGTCGCCGCCAGCGGGCAGCCCGACATCCACCGGCGCCGCGAGGCGCGATTCTTCGGAGCTTCGCCATGAACGCGCATGATCCGCTGCCGACCGCTTCGGAGCCGGCGCCGCGCGTCTGGTCGCTGGAACTGGTGCTGGTGATCCTGCTGCCGATATCGGCGGTGATCGCGAGCTTCGTCACGCTCGCGCTGGCGATCCACTCGCCGTCCCACGACACCCCGCAGCGGGTCGACCGCTTCGGCCATGTCATCGAGGATCAGCCCGACAAATGAGCGCGCCCCGCGACTGGTCGCTCTACGACGCGGCGGACACGCTGGACGCCGTGAGCCACCGCCGCGCCGACGGCCGGCGCGAGATGATCCTGCGCATCGAGGACATGCACTGCCAGAACTGCGTGCGCCATATCCGGGACGCGCTGGCGCCGCTCACGCGCAGCGCGCGCGTGAACCTGTCCACCGGCACCGCCGAACTGGTCTGGGACCAAGGCGTGGCGCGGGCCTCGCAGCTGTTCGCGGCCGTCGAGCGGGCCGGATTCACACCGGCACCGCTCAATCCCGAACCGGCGCTGCGCGAGCGCCAGCACGAACGCGGCGCGATGCTGCTGCGTCTGGGTACCGCCGGTCTGCTCGGCATGCAGGTAATGATGCTGGCCGCCACCCAATACTTCATCGATGCGCCGCTGGAACCGGCCATCGAACTGCTGATGCGCTACGCGCAATGGATCATGGCGACACCGGTGCTGCTCTACTGCGCCTGGCCGCTGCTGAACAGCGCCGCGCGCGCCCTGCGCGAACGTCGCGTCAACATGGACGTGCCGGTCAGCCTGGCCCTGCTGATGGCCTATGCCGCGAGCTGCGTCAACGTGCTGCGCGGCAGCGGCCACGTCTATTTCGATTCGGTGACGATGTTCGTGTTCCTGCTGCTGGTGGCGCGCTGGTTCGAAGGACAGGGCCGCGCCGAAGCCACCAAACGGCTGCGCACCCTGGCCTCGGCGCAGCCGCTCACCGCCCTGCGCGAAAGCGCGGACGGTCTGGCGGAAGTCTCCAGCGCCTCGCTTGCGATCGGCGATGTCATCGTGGTGCCGCCGGGCGCGGCGCTGGCCGCCGACGGTCACCTGCTCGATGCCACCGCCGAACTCGACGAATCGCTGCTCAGCGGCGAAGCCGACCCCGCCGTGCGGCACGAGGGCGAGGCGGTCTATGCCGGCGCCGTCAATCTCGGCGGCGCGCCACTGCGGCTGCGCGTCAGCGCGGCGCAGCAGTCGACCGCGCTGTCGCACATCAACCGCATGATCCATCACGCGCAGACGCAGCAGCCCAGGGTCCAGATCCTGGCCGACCGCGTGGCCGGCTGGATCGTGATCGCCGTACTGCTGGCCGCGGCCGGCGGCGCCCTGTACTGGTATCCGCAGAGTCCCGAGACGGCGTTTCAGGTGGCGCTCGCGGTGCTGGTGGTGACCTGCCCCTGCGCGCTGTCGCTGGCCACGCCGGTGGTACTGGCGGCCGCGTCCTCGCGCCTCGCCGCCAGCGGACTGCTGCTGACGCGCGCCGATGCGCTGCTGCGGCTGCCGCAGATCGACCATGTCTGTTTCGACAAGACCGGCACCCTCACCACCGGCGAGATGCGGCAAGTGCGTCTCTGGGTCTGCGACGGTGAGAACGAAGCGCGCATGCTCGAAATCGCCGTCGCACTGGAGCGCGGCATTCGCCACCCGGTGGCCACGGCCTTCGCCGGCATGTCCACCGCATTGCAAGCGCAAGCTCAAGAGTCCCTGCCCGGCCTCGGCGTGCGCGGCCGCATCGACGGCGTCGAATACCGTCTGCTGGCGGATCCGGGCAGCGACGACGACCTCACCTGGATCGCGCTGTACGCAGGCGCACATCGACTCGCGCGCTTCGGCCTCGCGCACGCCCTGCGGCCCGAAGCGGTCGGCGTGGTCCAACAGCTGATGACGCAGGGGCTGCGGGTCTCGATACTCAGCGGCGACAGCGAGCGCGCCGTGGCCGAAGCCGCCGCCCGCCTCGGCGTCGACGACTACCTGGCCCAGCTCAAGCCGGACCAAAAGCTGGCCGAACTGCAGGTGATGCGCGCACAGGGCGAACAGTTGTGGATGGTGGGCGACGGCATCAATGACGCGCCCACGCTGGCGGCCGCCGACGTCTCCACCGCGCTGGCCTCCGGCGCGGCGCTGGCGCAATCGCAGGCCGATCTGCTGATCACCGGCAGCAGTCTCGATGTGCTGCCCGAAGCCCTGGCGGTTGCCCGCGAGGCGCAGCAGCGCATCCGCGAGAACCTGGTCTGGGCCGTGGGCTACAACCTGGCGGCCGTGCCGCTGGCGCTGATGGGCATGGTCACCCCCTGGATCGCGGCGCTGGGGATGGGCATCAGCTCGGTGACCGTGGTGCTCAATGCCCTGCGTCTGGCACGCCGGCCGGCCGCCGGCGCACACGGTTGGACGCCGCAATCCACACCGGAGCACGCCGCATGAGCAGCCTGTTCGTGCTGATTCCGCTGGGCCTGCTGTTCACCGCGCTGGCCGCCGGCTTCCTGCTGATGGCCGTGCGCGGCGGACAGTTCGAAGACCTCAAGCAGATCGGCCAGCGCATGCCCGACGACGAGGACTGAGCATCACGATCTCGGTCGCCGCCACCGCCTCTGAGCGTACCGGCGCTGTTCGCATCGGGACTCGCCAGCAGCCCGCACTGCGCGCTGATGTGCGCGCCGCTGGCGCAGCTCGGAAGTGGAAGTCGGCCGGGCCACGGGCTCGAAATGAACTCGAATATCAAAGCCCCTGTAGCCCGGACAAAGTGCAAGGCAATCCTCGGGCTCGGCGGCATTGCGCAAGCTTGTTCCCGGATTCCACTCCGACCCGTCCGGGCTCCGTTTGCGCCCTTAGTTTCGTGCCAGCGGTTCAGTCCAGGCGCGCCAGCACCCTGTCCCAGGCGATGAGCACATCCGGAACGGTGCCCACTGCGGTTTCGCCCTGCAATTCCTGGATGATTGGCCGCCCGTAGGCTTTGTCCCGCAGGCGGAAAATCGTGAGTACGCGATCGCCCGGATGCACCAGCCAGACTTCCGGTACGCCGGCGCGCTCATAGGCGGCATGCTTGAGCGTCTGGTCGTGCGCGGCCGTCAACGGTGACAGCACTTCCACGACCCAGCCCGGCGCGCCGCGCAAGGCCGCGGCGGTCGATCCGCGCGCGGTCGCAGATCGCCAGCAGGTCGGGCTGCAAAACCGTGTCGATCCGCTCGTCGGCCTCGTCGCCCTTCGGCAGACGCACGTCGAACGGCGCGAGGTAGGGGCGGCAGGGCTTGCCTTCCAGTGCGTTGGCGGCCTGGCGAAACAACTCGCCGACGACATCCTGGTGATCCGGCGCCGGCGCGGGTGCCATCAGGTAGGCGGCTCCGTCGATCAATTCGTAGCGCAGGTCTTCCGGCCACGTCAGATAGTCGGCGTAGGTGTGGTATCGCGCATCGCGCCGTGGCAGTCCCATCTTCAGATTTCCGCTCGCTGGCCTGGTGCAAGCTTACCGCGGCGTGCCGCAGCGGCGCGCCAGCGATATACCTCCGGCGCTGGCGGCGGAAGCGTCGATGACATAGCGGGTCGAGCCAGCTCCCGGCTCCGCTCGGTCCGTTCCTCTTCCAGCAGCGAAGCGGCAGAGACGCCGAAATCGGTGGCGGGGCGCGCCGCCAGCCGCTGCTGTCCGTCCGTGCCAGTTCGCGTTCAAGCGCCGACGGCACGACTTCGCGCAGCGTGCACTGGCGCTGCCGCGCGGGCGCCGGTGCACGGCATCAGAGAGTGTTCATGGCATGCCTGACGCGCGGTCAGCGTGGCTTTTTCTTCTTGCGCTTCGGCCTTTTCTTGCCAGGCCGTTGTGCCGCGCCGGCCGCGCGCGGTGGCGGCCAGTCGAACGGCGGTGGCTCGGAATCATCGCCAGTGCCCCAGAGAAAGCCGAAGCCATCGTTGCCATCGGAAAACTCGGGTTCGAGCCCGCTCAGCTGTTCGGCTTCCCAGGTATCGATCAGCGCCGCGCGCCGCGCTGGATCGTCGAGCGCCTGCAACTCGGCCTCGGTTTCCTTGCACCAGCGGCGCAGCTCGGAGACGCGGCGGTTGAGCGCCCTGTCGAGTTCGTTCATGCGCGGCAGAAATCTGCGAACGTCCATCTGCATCGCGACCGGCGCCACCAAGGCGTGCAACTCCGCGTCCAGCGAAGTGGACTGCTCGCGCAGGACCGAGTTGTACTGCTCAATCCGGGCCTTCGGCGTGCCGGCGAGATGCGCGGCATCGATCTGCTCGATCTCGATCTGCAGGGACAGGAGACTCAGCAAGTCATTGCTTTCGTAGGCCTGGTTGACGCGCGCCATCAAGGTGGTCTTTCGCTCGCGTTCGGCGGGGTCGGCTTCGCGATCGGGATGCAGGGCACTGACGAGCTTGCGGAAAATCTGGCGCACGGACTGGCTGGCCTCGCGCTCGGCTGCGGCGCGTCGAGTGGCCGCGGCCTCGGCGCGTTTGGCGCGGCGCTTGCTGTCGCCGTCATCGACGGGCTCCTGTTCCTGTTGCCGGGCCCGCAGCTTGTCGTCGACATGGCGGAACAGGGATTCGCTGTCCTCAGCCTCATGGTCGGCGACGACGTCTTCGCCGAAGACGGCACCGAAAACGGTCTGGGCCAGGTCGAGTTCGATCTCGCGATCCATCCGCCGGCGTTCGTCCAGGCTCATGCCGGCGTGCCGCTCATAGATGGCCTCCAGCTCCGGAACCGAGGAATCGGCAGGCAGCAGCCATTCTTCGAGGCTTTCGAGCAGGTGGTTGCGCAGAACTTCGCGCTGCCGCCGGCTCAGGCGCTCGCCGCAGCGGCGGTCGAGCAGGCGGTCGAGGCGGTGCATGACACGTTTCTGGAGATCATGCAGGGTCATGGCCAGGGGATCGTGCTCGCGCGCACCGCGTTGCGCGAAATCGTGCAGATAGGCTTGCCAGCCGGCCAGCTGTTGGCGCTTCTTGCGGATTTCCTCGCTCAGGCGGTTGAAGCGGCGCTGTTCTGGCGTCAGCGCGGCTTTCGGGAGATCGATGGTGACGAGTCGTCCGGCCTCGTCGATCGGTGCGTCATCGAACAGGCCGGCTTGAGTGGGGCGGGCAGAAGGCATGCGGGGGAGCGACGGCGGGGATGTGCGAGATCGCCCTGATGATAGCGGCGATCTTGATCGCTTGCATGGGCAAGCGCGGTAATCCGCTGCCTGAAGGCCGTTGGCGTCGCCGCTTTCGAACGGCTATTCCGCGTCGGGGCGCAGCGGATTCCGGACTTGCGGGGCTGGTCAGGACATGTCGGGGCCAAACCTCTATCGCTGGTGCTTCGGAACCACGGAATTCGATGAAACGCGGCTGGAACTGCGCGTCGGCGGATTGTCGGTCGATGTCGAGCTCAAGCCGCTGCAGGTACTCGCGGTGCTGCTGCGACACGCAGGCGAAGTCGTCACCAAGCGCGAGCTGTTCGAGAGCGTGTGGGCCGATCACATCACCGTCGACAAACTCCGCAAGGCGCTCGGCGAGGACGGCGACCGACTGATCGTGACGGTGCCGCGCATCGGCTATCGCCTGAGCGGCGCGGTCGAGCGTACCGCCGTCGGGCGGCGCCATGTCAGTGCGCTGTATCTGAAGCCCGGCGACGCCGTGCCGTGGCGAGACCATTTCGTGCTGGAGCGCCAGCTGAATCCGGCGCGCGGCAGCGAGGTCTGGCTGCCGCGCCATGCCAAGGCGCACGAGCGGCACATCTACAAATTCAGTCAGGATGCGGCTCAGCTTCACGTCGTGGCTGCCGACATCTACGGCGGGCGCGAAGCGTCCGAAGCGCATTGGCGTCGCGCCGCGGAGATCGATGGCGAGCTGTACGCGCCCGGCGATGTACAGCGGTTACGCGCCATCTACCGTCTCGCCCAGGTTCCGAGCAACCGCTCCGACTATGTGCAGGCCGGAACCCTGATCGACGAAGCCGATCGTCTCGCCGGCAGTCGATTGACATCCGATCCGATATTGGCAGCGGTGCGGCGCCGAGCGCTTCGAGTTGGGCGCGCAGCTCGATGTAGTTGTAGATCTCGCCGTCGCAGACCAGGGCATAGCGGCCCTGTGCATCGCTCAGCGGCTGATCGCCTCCCCCCGGCCAGATCGATAATCGCCAGCCGCGTGTGCGCGATACCAACGTGATCGCTGACGTAGACGCCGCTGTCCTCGGGGCCGCGATGCGTCAGCTGCGCGCTCATGCGCTGCAGACCGGCCGGATTCACCGTTCGATTGCATACCACCATGCCGGCGATGCCACAGATGGCGCGCTCAGGCCGGGTCGAAGCGGTAGTTCAGCACCTCGACGTCGCGTCGGAAGTACTGTCCGACCCGCTCGGCCAGATCGTCACTGTAGTAGCTGCGGTAGTCCTTGCCGCGATCGGTGGCCTGGCGCTGGTGCGGCAGCTCGGGCGGCGCCACGCCGAGGGTCTCGCAGATTCGCGCGAAGTCCTCGTGCAGCTGCTCGTAGCGACCGAGGAAGTTGGTCAGCACAGTACCGTGCAGATCGATCAGATAGTCGGTCTGCGGGGTGATCACGGTATCCAGGTGGTACTGGTACGGCCGCTCCGGATCCAGCTTCCAGCGCGTGAAGTCCTCGAAGCTCTCATGGCCTTCGAGCAGATGCGGACGTTCGCGCTTCAGATGATGATAGCTCGACACCTGCAGATCCCAGGGATTGCGCACGAAGGCGAACTTGAACAGACCATCGAAGAATTCCTTCGGCAGCATCTCCTGCGCACCGACGATCTTGGCGTGGCGCGGCAGCTTGGCGGCGATGCGGTGCCCGGTCATGCGCGACAGGCGCGAACAGATGAACTGCGCCGCGTAGTACGGATCCTTCCATTGCAGCGATTTCAGCGCCGCGCGCACGCTGGTGCCGCCGGTCTTGGCGATGTGCACGTAGAGAAAGTTGTAGCGGTTCGACAGCAGCATGTAAGCACGCTCGGTAAAGCCGACGGTCCGCGGCACACGCAATCCGCCGAAAGGGATTCATTCGGGCAATTATCGTTTATCCGTCCGGCGCAGACGACATCGCGACAATGCGCTGCTCGATCGCCGGTGGGTTACGGAGGTTACGGGGTTACGGTGACAGTTCACTGTTGCCCCCTATTCGGTCCGAACCAATTCCTGCGCTTTGTATACCGTCACCGTAACCTGGCGTCACCGTAACCTGGCGTCACCGTATAAGCTGATGGCTGGAACCCCGGCTGCACGCCCCGCTGTTGCCCGCCTGCGGCATCTGGATCATCGCCTGGACACCCGAACAGGCCTGTGGGTCACGGAATTTTGCGGCTGAACGGCCGCAGCCGGGCTCAAGCGGACTGCGCCACCTGCACGCAGTGGCGACATGCTGTCGCATAAGGCACGGCATGCAGCCGGTCGGCCTCGATCGTGCCGCCGCAGACTTCGCACACGCCGAATTCGTCACGTTCCAGACGCGACAATGCATGCCGGATCTGCGCCAGTTCTGCACGCGTGCTTTCGGCAAGGCGATCCAGCACTTCGTCGTTGGCGCGCTGCACCGCCTGGTCGGAAAAATCGGCTGGCAAACCGCCGTTGCGGCGGCCACGATCCATCTCCACGCGCTCCAGACGGTCACTGAGTTCGGATTGCAGCAGCGCGAGCTTGCGAGAAATCACTGGGTTTTTCATCGGCACTCCAGACAATTTTGCCATCGCATTTTTGCGGCGTGGCCATGATCGGGCATTGACCCGCATCAATGCGGACGCCGCGGCCAGTGTGGATGCTGGCCGCACCGCAAAGCCCGTGACTCCACACGCATTGGCGTATCACCAGGAGAATCATCATGAAAGCCCTCGTCTACCAGGGGCCCGGCCAGAAAGCCTGGCAGGACAAGCCCAAACCGGAGATCAGCAAACCCGGCGATGCGATCGTGCGCATCGTGCACACCACGATCTGCGGCACCGATCTGCACATTCTCAAGGGCGACGTTCCGGCCGTGACCCCAGGTCGCACCCTGGGCCATGAAGGCCTGGGCGTAATCGAACAGGTCGGCGAGGGCGTGACCAATTTCAAGCCCGGCGATCGCGTGCTGATCTCCTGCATCACTTCCTGCGGCCGCTGCGGCTACTGCAAGAGGCAGCTGTATTCGCATTGCGAGGACGGCGGCTGGATCCTCGGCCACCTGATCGACGGCACGCAGGCCGAATACGTGCGCATTCCGCACGCCGACAACAGCCTCTACCCGGTACCTGACGGCGCCGACGAAGAGGCGCTGGTGATGCTCAGCGACATCCTGCCGACCGGCTTCGAGATCGGCGTGCTCAACGGCCAGGTCAAGCCCGGCGACAGCATCGCCATCGTCGGTGCCGGACCGATCGGCATGGCCACGCTGCTGACCGCGCAGTTCTACGCGCCGGCCCGCATCATCGTGACCGATGTGGACGCCAGCCGGCTCGAGATGGCCAAGAGCCTGGGCGCCACGGATCTGGTCGATGCCAGCGCCGGCAATGCGATCGAACAGATCATGGCGCTGACCGGCGGCAAGGGCGTGGACGTGGCGATCGAAGCAGTCGGCGTACCGGCGACCTTCGATGTCTGCCAGGAGATCGTGGGTGCCGGCGGGCATATCGCCAATGTCGGCGTACACGGCAAGAGCGTGGAGCTGAAACTCGAAAAGCTGTGGATCCGCAACGTCACGATCACCACCGGCCTGGTCAACACCAATACCACGCCGATGCTGTTGCAGACCGTCCAGGCCGGCACGATCAAACCGGGCAGTCTGGTTACGCACCGATTCGCGCTCGACGATATCGGGGAAGCCTATCGCGTGTTCGGCCACGCGGCTGAGGAAAAGGCGATGAAAGTGATCCTCAGCGCCCGCTGACGCTGGCAAGGGTGCACGGACCATGAGCCCCTCCGGCGCCTCCGACGCCATCTGGAGCGCTCTGCACGAGGACATGCAGCGGCTGTTTGCAAGCGGTGAACATGGTGCTCATCCGCATGCGGACCAGGCTGCCGCGGCCGCGCCGCGAATATGGATCAGCGGACGCGAGGGCGCCTGCGCGATGAGCCGACACCAGTTCGAACAATGGCGCCGGGGATTCACGACCCCACGGCGATGAGCAGGCGGTGAATACCAGGCCCGCCCCTGCGCGAACGGCGACTGACGCGCCGCCCCGCGCCGACCGCACCGCACAGGCCTTCGCGCTGACGTTCGCGGCGGTGTGGCTCGCCTGCGCATGGAAGCCCGCCTATCGGCAGGACTGGGCGCTGGAAAACCTGCTGGCGCTGGCGGCGGTATGGGGCCTGCTGCGCCTGCACCGTCGCAGACCCTTGAGCCATGCCGCCTACGCGATGCTGCTGGCATTCGGCATCGCCCACGAACTGGGGGCGCACTACACCTATTCGGAAGTCCCTTACGAACGCTGGTCGCAGGCGGTGTTCGGCATCTCCCTGAACGATCTGCTGGGACTTTCGCGCAACCACTACGACCGTGTGGTGCACTTCCTGTTCGGCCTGCTGTGGTATCGCCCACTGCGCGAGCTGCTCGACCGGCGGCTGCCGGCGCAATCCGCAGTCTCGCGGTTCGCGCCGGTCACCGTAGTGGCCACGGTGTCCCTGGTCTACGAGCTGATCGAATGGTCGGTCGCCATGATCTTCGGCGGCGATCTCGGGCAGGCCTATTTGGGCATGCAGGGCGATGTCTGGGATTCGCAGAAGGATTCGGGGCTTGCCCTGGCCGGCGCCCTCATCGCCTGGGCCGTGGGCCTGATCCACAGCCGCT
>NZ_JAVRIC010000036.1 GCF_031846245.1 Banduia mediterranea
AACAGCATAGACCCGCACAGGGACTCCGCCACTGACTATGAAGCCCTGTCCGTTCAACGCAACGCCCCGCGCTGGATCAAGGCCCTGACCAAGTTCGGCTTCATCGCACCAGCCAGCGCCTGATCATTCGCTGCCTCCTCAGCATGACCTTTGTTGGTCAGGGACTCGCTCGCTCTTGATTCGGGTTCTTTCACGCTAAATAAAGGCGAGCTTGCCGGCGGAAATGAACCTGGCAGGCGATGTCCATGGCGAGACCACGTCGTATCGACACGAATCTGGTGACGCAGGCCCAAGCGGCGGTGGCGAAAGCAACCAGCTTGGAGGAGTTTCGCTGCGCGCAAGCGGTGCTGCTGCCGGCGCTGTTGGGCGCCACGCTGGAACAGACGGCCGCAGTGCTGGGCGTCGTCGCGAGTTGCTGTCGTTGGAGGGGGGACGCCACTTTCTGGCGCCTTGGGCCGAGGACTGCAGGGCCGGCGGGGTCTTGGTCGTGTCGCCTATCCGTGCCGCGCTGGCGCAGAAGCTGGGTCGGCCGGTGGCCGCTTCGGTCGTGTATCGCCTGTTGGCGCGGCATGGCTGGCGCAGAGTCGCTCCGGACACCCGGCATCCGAAGAGCGATCCGAAGGTTCAGGAGGACTGGAAAAAAACTGCCCGAAACAGTGGCGGCCTTCCTGAAACCCGGATGCGCCCGAACTCAATCCCCAGGAACATGGCTGGGATGAACTGCGCGAGAAGGAGTTTCCCAATCGGGTCTTTGCCGATCTCGACAGCGTCGTCTGCCAACTCGAAGCCGGACTTTCGCGTTTGACCGTAAATCCGACAGGCCTTCGCAGCCTCACCGCGTGGCCCTGGATTGTCGGTCTCAACTTGAACGCGACTTGGAATCAGCGCTGGTCCAGCCACCGCTTCTTCAGCTCCGCTCCCGCATCGTCCGCCGATGCAGGCGCTTCAGAGCCGTCAGCGAATCCGGATGGGCGTTGAGCCGCGCCGGCCCCAGAGACTCCCAGCGCTTGATCGTGGGGCCCGTGACGTCCAGCTTCATGCCGAAGGCGGACCTCGACAGGCCGAGCCGCTTGCGCAGGGCGGCGACGGCATCGCCGGTCGGGATGAATTCGGCTGCGGCGCGTTTGGATACCTTCCTGGCGGGCGCGGCCGCGGTTTTCTTTTTGACCGCCTGGGGCGCCGCCGCCGGGGTTTCGTCGAACTCGACGCCGAAGATCGCGCCGAGCTGGTCGGCGGCCAGCGCGCCGTCGGCGCTGGCGCGGTCTGCGGACGGGGCGGTGAAGCCGGAATCGATCAGTTCGACGGCGTCCACGCCGCGCAGTTGGAACAGCAGTTCCGGCTGATGGTCCAGGCGATTGCCGATGCCGTACAGCGCGGCGGCGACGTGCTTGCACATCTCGGCCCAGTCCGGGCAACTGCAGCGGAGCTTCATTTCGCCGGGCCGGGGGAACAGGCCCTGCTCGCGGTTGGCGACGGCGCGCATCACCGGTTCCGACAGCCGGCCCTGCAGCAAGGCCAGCAGCGATTCGATCTCGCCGGCGCATTGGCGCTTGAGCGCGTCCCAGGCCGCCGCACCGAAGGGGGTGATGTCGATTTCGACGCGGTACATCTCGCTGCCGATCACGCGCGCCTCGATGCGGCCCGATTCGATCCGAAGGTCGCAGACGGCGTTGTTGCGGACGTAGCTGCGTCCGCGTGGCAAACGGTTTTCAAAGTCCGAGAACGATTCCAGGTGACGGCACCAGCCCTTGCCCCAGAAGCTTAGGGCAATGTGGCGGCCTTCGATGCGCACCGGTTGCATGTCGCCGAGGCGCCTGGCCAGTTTTTCGGTCTGACGCGCCGCTTTCGCGCGCCGCTGAGCAACCGGCACATAAGGTTTCCACGGTCCGAATCGGTTTGACATGTGCTTTCCTACATCAGAGCGTGCTTGAGGTCCAGGCGCACCAGCTCCAGCAGTTGCTCATCCGGCAGCTCGCTCAGCTTGACCTCGCCGGCGCCGGCCAGCAGTTCGTCGGACAGCTTCTGCTTGTCGGCGATCAGCGCGTCGATGCGCTCTTCGATGGTACCGCGCGTGACGAACTTGTGGACCAGCACATGCCGCTTCTGGCCGATGCGAAACGCCCGGTCGGTGGCCTGGTTTTCGACCGCGGGGTTCCACCAGCGGTCGAAATGGATCACGTGGTTGGCGGCGGTGAGGTTGAGCCCGGTGCCGCCGGCCTTCAAGGACAACACCAGGAACGGTGGACCGTCCGCGGCCTGGAAGCGGTCGACGATGTCCTGGCGCGCGCGCACTGCGGTTTCGCCGTGCAGGCTCAGCCCCGGCCGGCCGAAGATGCCGGCCAGATGCTGCGACAGCGGGTTGATGACTTCGCGGAACTGCGTGAAGACCAGCACCCGGTCCTGGCGCTCCGCAAGCTCTTCGCAAAGCTCCGTCAGACGCTGGAACTTGCCGCTGGCGGCCGTCTCGAAAGCACCGTCGCCGTTCAGTTGGCTGGGATGGTTGCAGACCTGCTTGAGGCGCATCAGCGTTTGCAGAACGAGGCCGGAGCGCGCGATGCCTTCGGCGGAGTCGAGCGCTCGGGTAAGGTTTTCGACCACCTGCTGATACAGCCGCGCCTGCGGCCTGGACAAGGTGCAGAACTGCGGCGTCTCGGTCTTGGGCGGCAGATCGGCGATGATGCTGCGGTCGGTCTTCATGCGCCGCAGGACGTAGGGCGAGACCAGTTGCCGCAGCGGCGCGTAGGACGGTTCCGGGCCCGCGCCTAGGCGTTTGGCAAAGGTCTTGAAGGCTGTTGCATTGCCGAGCAGGCCGGGGTTGATGAAGTCGAACAGCGACCACAGGTCGCCGAGCCGGTTTTCGACCGGCGTGCCGGTCAGGGCGATGCGGGCCTGCGCCTTGAGCGCCTTGACCGCCTTGCTTTGCCGTGTGCCGGGGTTCTTGATCGCCTGTGCTTCGTCCAGGATCACCAGCCGCCAGTCCACGTCGCGCAGCCAGGGCTGGCGGTGCAGCATGGAATAGGTGGTCACGACCAGTTCGCAGGCGCCGAGCACAGCCGGAGTTTCGGCGATGCGGACCAGTTCGTCACGCGCGGTTTCCGCCGGATGCAGGAATTGCAGTTTCAGAGAAGGCGCGAAGCGCTGCGCCTCGCCTCGCCAGTTGCCGAGCAGCGATGCCGGCACCACCAGCAGCGAGGGACTTGCTGCGGCGCCGCGCAGGCTCAGCAGCAACGCCAGCACCTGCACGGTCTTGCCCAGGCCCATGTCGTCGGCGAGGCAGGCGCCGAGCCCCAGCCGACTCAAAAAATGCAGCCAATTCACGCCATGGCGCTGGTAGGGGCGCAGCTGCGCCTTGAGGCCGCGAATGACGTCCAGATTGTGCAGCTGCGAGGGATCGCGCAGTTCCGCCAAGGTTCCGCGTAGCGTCGGGCCGGCCTCCACGAAGCTCCAGTCGCGGACCTGGGCTACGCTGTCGTCGCCCAGGTCGGTCGGCGCGCCGGCCAGCAGGCGCATGCCTTCGATGAAGCCGATTTCGCCGCTGCGCGTCTGCCGCTCGACACTGCGCCAGTGATCCAGAGCCTGCCGCAGCCGTTCGTGATCGACTTCGATCCAGCGGCCCTTGAACAGCACCAGACCGTCACCGCCGCTCAGCAGGGCTTCGGTGTCGGCCGCGCTCAGCTTCTCGTCGCCCAGCGCCAGGTTCAGATCGAAATCCAGCACGGCGTCGAGGCCCAGCCCCGCGCCCTGGCGTTGCTCCACGCTCAGCTTCACCTGCGGCCGCGGCCGGGCTTTCCACCAGTCCGGAATGCGCACCGTGAGGCCGCAATTCTCGAGCTGCGGCACGCTTTTCAGCAAGCGGTGGGCGGCCGGCGGCGCCCAGGCGTGCGGGCGGTAGATATCGCCGCTGCTCATCAGCTCGCGCAGCCAGGGTTCGCGTTCGGATGCCTGCTGCAGGGGCGTCAGCAGGTGCAGCAGCGCGGCGCGGTTGCGTGCCCCAGCGTACTGTTCCAGCGCCTTGCCGAGCGGCAGATGGCGCAGGCGCCCGGCGTCGCCGAGGCCGCTGGTGTAGGTGGCCATGAACGCGAACGGCCGCTCCGGATCGGCCTTGTTCTCCGCCAGATGCAGACATACACGGCCGACCTGGCGCCACTTCGGCGCACGTTTTTCGATGAAGCGACCCAGGCCGCGGTCCGCTTTCAGCGTTTGCTGGACCCACCCGTCCAGCGTCTGCCAGATTTCCAGCAGTACGTCGGCCGACAGGTACTCGCCGCCGGACAGCGGCGGCGCGCCGACAATCCAGCCGTCGAGCCGGGCCGGTGTCGGCGGCGGCACGCCGGTATCGGCGGCATCCGGCGGGAGGTGACACAGGCCCGTCAGGTAACTTTCGGAAATACCCTGCCAGTAGCGCAGGCTCGGCCAGGCGTGCGTCTGCGGCCGGCGCGCGGCCAGCAGAAACAGCCCTTCGCGCCAGTTGGCGTCGAAAATGCCGGCGATGTCCCTGTCCGGAAATTCGGCGCCGGTGGATTCGATCCAGTGGAGTTGCGTGGCCGGAGAAAGCTGGATTTCGGGCATGGGGCCAGTTTACGGCGCCGCTTTCATCAGCGCCCGCGCAAACGGTTGCCGAGCCAGTTCAGCACCAGCCGCTCGACCTCGTGACGATTGGTTTCGTGCAGCAGTTCGTGGCGGGCGCCGGCGAAACTGCGCACCTCCACGTCCTGCAGGCCGGCCTTGCGATAGGCGCGCGCGAGCCGCGCCGGGCCACGGCCGCTGTTGCCGACGGGGTCCTCGCTGCCGGAGATCAGCAGTACCGGCAGGCGCGAATCGAGTGGCCGCAAGCGTCTCGGCGAGCTGAGGGTGCCGCAGGCGCCGAGCGTGTCGGCCCACAGCGATGCAGTGACGCGAAAACCGCACAGTGGATCGGCGATGTAGCGATCGACCTCGTCGGCATCGCGTGACAGCCAGTCGAAGGCGGTGCGATTGGGTCGGAAGCGGCGATTGAACGGGCCGAAGCCCAGCCGTTGTCCGATCGCGCTCGGATGACGCGGTCCCTTGGCGGCGATTTCGGCGCGCAGCAAGGCCAGCCCGAGGGGCCGCAGGCGGCCCAGATCGCCGGTGGTGGCCGACAGCACCACGCCAGCGAGTTCGCGGCTGTGATCGAGCATCAGGTGCTGGGTCAGGAAGCTGCCCATGCTGTGGCCGAACACGAAACGCGGCAGACTCGGATGCTGCCGGTTCACGTAGTCCTTCACCGCCTCGACGCTGGCCAGCGCGAAGCTCCAGCCGTGGCGGTCGGCGAAGTGGCCGCGCACGTCGCCGTCGGCGATGCATTGGCCGTGCCCCGGCAAGTCGTGCGCGTAGACGGCAAAGCCGGCCGCCACCAGGCGCTGCGCGAATGCGGCGTAGCGGCCGCCATGTTCGGCCATGCCGTGCACGATCTGCACCGCCCCCAAAGGATCGGGCGGCGACCACGCGTGCAGATGCAGATTGCGTTCCCGCCAACGAATCAGCATGTTCGGTCTATCGTCCGGTCCTCAGTCTCAAGTGAGACCGGCCCGCGCCCCCGCGCTCATGGCCGAAGGCCGCCAGCGACGCATAGGGCGCCTGGGTTGCGCTACGGTGGACCGACTTGGCATCAGGACTCTTGCCCATGCTGCTGACCCGTCTGTTGAATGCCTGTCATCACTTCCCCGGCTTCGTCTACGAGGCCGCCCACCTTGTGCCAGGCCTGCGGAATCATCGAAGTCGACGTGCGCCCCGCTGCGGAACACGCCCGATCTGCTCGGGCGGCGGCCGGCGCTGCAGCGGCTACGATCAGTTGCCGCAACGCCGCTTCGAGTTCATCCCGATCTGGGGCTTTGCGATGGTTCTACTGTATGCCATGCGCCGCGTGCAATGTCGATCCTGCGGGGTGAAGGTTGAGCAGGTGCCCTGGGGCATCGGCAAGCACACGCTGACCAAAGCCTACATGCTGTTCCTAGCGCAATGGGCGCGCCGGCTGTCGTGGCAGGAGACGGCGCGGGCGTTTCACACCAGTTGGGAGAAGGTTTCCAGGCCGTCGAATGGGTCGTCGGAGTACGAGTCTCTGGGAGGACGAGTCACCCACCTGGGCCGGCAAGTTCCTCGATCAGTGGTGCACCCAGGTCATGTGCTCGCGCATCGAGCCCATGAAGAAATTCGTCCGCCCCCTGCGTGGACACCGCGAGTTGCTGCTCAACTATTTCCGTGCCCGAAAACAGTTCTCCAGCGGGGTTGCCGAAGGCCTCAACAACAAAGGCAAAGTCACCATGAGAAAAGCCTGCGGTTTCCCCACCTTCCGAGCCACCGAAATCGTCCTCTATCATGTACTTGGAAAACTACCCGAGCCTCAGCTCACCCACAGATTCTGCTGACGAACCTTTTTTGAGTTCCTTGACGGGTGCGTCATCCCCGAAGCGAGCCTTAGGCTGGGCTCGACCATAGACAGGGAAGGACTGGAGCCCGATGGACTCCGGTCCTTTGTCCGGACGCTTGGTGTCAGACTTACCGTAGCGCTGCGGACTACAGACTGAATCGGATGCTCCGCCCTCGCGTTCCTACCGCGCGCATCGCCTTCGATCAGCCGCCGCTGGTGCCCAGATCGGAATCGCTGCTGTCGGTGTCGCCGAAAGCGGTAGTGGTGTCGTCGTTCGAATCGTTCGACGAGTCGCCCAGTTCCGAGTCGCCCTCGCCGATATCGGATTCGGCGAACGCCTCGTCGCGATCAAGCCTCTCACCATCGCCCACTTCGCTGTCACCGGTCTCGTTAGCATCGCCCGCTACACCTTCGGGCTTCGAGGTTTCGAAGCTGCGCGAGCTTGAGCTTTCGGTGGATAGGCCTACGCTGGAATCGTTGAGCGCGGCATCACGATTGGTGCCAGCGCTGCGTTCGATGTCGACGCCCGTATCGCTACGCGAAATCGAGGAGGAACGATCGGCGCTGCTGTCGTAGCCCGCCTCGAAATCGCCGACACTCAATTGGCCGCTCGCTTCACGATTCACCGAGCGGCTACCGTCTTCGCTTTCGCGGCTCGAATGGAACTCGCTGCTGCTTTCGACGGACTGTTCCCCGAGCGTGCCGCGGGTGCTGGAGCTGAGGTCCACGCCGTCATCGTCGTGCGAAATCTCCGTCTCACGGTCGAGATCGCTCAGCCCGGGCAGAGAGTCCTGCAGTTCGCCGTCACCGGCATCCATTTCGGAGAGCTCGCTGTCCCCGGCTTCGGATCGCGCATCACTCAAACGGGAGTGTGCATCATCCGCCGAGTCTTGCAGCCGGTCGCGCAGCTCGCCGCGAGATTCCATGCGCTCGGCGCGCGCATCTTCAAAGTTGGAGCGCAGTTCGCCGGCACGGTCGCTCAAGCTGCTGTCGGCGTTGCCACCGAGCTGAACCGAGTCGGCGCCCTCGGATTCGGTGCCGAGCACGCCACCGGCGAAGACCGGTGCGGACATCAGACCGAGCGCGATGACGGCCGGCGCAATGATTGGGGTGGTTTTCTTGTTCATGGGATGAACCTCCTTGTAGGGGACTTGGAATGTGTGTCTTCCCGATGGGTTTCACCCTAAGCCGATGCTGTGAACTCGCCCTGAAAAGACTTGTTCAGCTCTGCGGGCTTGGCCTGTGAGTCCTTGAGGCGTGTGGCGGGGTGGTCCGTTGAGTCGGGCAGTGTGACCGTCAGTCCCGTCAATCCCGTCAATCCACGGTCCGTGCCGCGGGAACCCGAAATCCACGCCGGGTCACCGAATGCCGCGTGGAGCCAGGATCAAGCCGATTGCGTGCGCTATCGGCGCGCGCGTTGCCGGCCACCGCCATTGTTGCCGCCCCGTCGCGGCGCCCGGTTCGGGTCGCGCGGCCGTCGTGGTGCGCTCACGAAGTCCTTGGGCATGATGTCGTCGATGCCGGTCATCACCGGAATGCGCGCACCCAGGTAACGTTCGATGTCAGGCAGCGAGTAGACCCAGGTTTCGCAGCACAGCGAAATCGCGTCGCCCTCGGCGCCGGCGCGCGCGGTACGGCCGATGCGGTGCACGTAGTCTTCCGGATCCTGCGGCAGGTCGTAGTTGATGACGTGGGTCACGCCATCGATATGCAGGCCGCGCGCGGCGACATCGGTCGCCACCACCACCGGCAATTCGCCGCTCTTGAACTGTTCGAGCAGCTTGAGCCGTTTCGGCTGCGGTACGTCCCCGGACAGGGTGCTGGCTTCGAATTTGTTGGCACGCAGGGTGTCTTCCACGTGCTCGGCGGTGCGCTTGGTGTTGACGAACACCAGGGTGCGATTCGGCGCATGGTGTTGCATCAGGCCGACCAGCATCTTCAGCTTTTCATCGTTGGCGACATGGATCAGCGACTGGCGCACACGGTCCGCGGTGAGCTGTTCGGCTTCCACGGTAATACGCGTCGGACTGTTCATGTGCTCGTAGGCCAGCTCCATGACGCGGTGCGACAGCGTGGCCGAGAACAGATGGTTGCTGCGCTGCGTGGCCGGCGGCATGCGTCGCAGCATGAAGCGGATGTCGCTGATGAAGCCGAGATCGAACATGCGGTCGGCTTCGTCGAGCACCACGACTTCAATGTGGCGCAGGGTGTAGACCTTCTGCTTGAGGTAGTCGATCAGGCGGCCCGGGGTGCCGATCAGGATGTCGACCCCGGCCGACAGCTCCTGGCGCTGAGGTTCGTAGCCGGTACCGCCGTAGACCACCGCGATCTTGAGGCCGGTGTTGCGCGCCAGTTCTTCGGCGTCCTTGTGAATCTGCACCACCAGCTCGCGAGTCGGCGCGAGAATCAGCGATCGCGGCGCACCCGGTTCGCCCTTGGCGGTCGATTTCAGCAGGCGGTCGAGAATCGCCAGCAGAAAGGCCGCGGTCTTGCCGGTGCCGGTCTGCGCCTGGCCGGCGACATCGCGTCCGGCCAGCGCCAGAGGCAGGCTTTTGGCCTGGATCGGAGTGCAGCGGTCGAAGCCCAGAGTCTGGAGATTGGCGAGCAGCCGGGGGTCAAGATTGAGCTGCGCGAAGCGTACGTTGGATAGATGGTCGTCTTGCATGGGTTCTTTTATAGGCGGGATCGCTTGCAATGCGGCGCCGGATCGGCTCCAATAGCCGCAACTCCTACGCCGTCCCGTCGCCTGTCGCTCGATTCAGACCGAGGCAAAGCGGTTGAACGGCTGCATCGCAATCCCCAAGAACACCATCATAACAGCCCAACAGTAGCGCCCGCGGCCCAGCCGCGCTGATGCGTACTGAGGGATCAGGATTAGCGAACCAGTAGATTGCGCCATTCGTTTGGCTTTCCTTTGCGTCCTTTGGAGTAATCCGATGAGCGAAAACATTTCCGCCGTGACCGATGCCAGCTTCGAGCAGGAGGTCCTGAAGAGCGACATTCCCGTCCTTGTGGACTTCTGGGCCGAATGGTGCGGTCCATGCCGCATGATCGCCCCGATCCTCGATCAGGTGGCGGGCGAGAACGTCGGCAAGCTCAAGGTCGTCAAGCTCAATGTCGATGAAAATACCGAAACGCCGCAGAAATTCGCGATCCGCGGCATTCCCACAATGATCCTGTTCAAGGATGGCAAACCCGCCGCTACTCAGGTGGGAGCCGTGCACAAGGCACAGCTCACCGCCTTTGTGACACCCCACGTTACCGCAGCCTAAATCATGAAACCACGTCGTCGCCCTCGTCAGAATCATTCGTTCGATGCCAATGGAAATGGCGGGGACACGGAAAAGCGCGGCAAGCGCGGCGGCGGCGGTGGAGGTCCTCGTCCCGCCCCGATGATGGGGGATGACCTGACCGAAGAAGAAGAAGCCGCTGCGCTCGCCGTGGGTATGCCGGAGCCGGTCATCGGCCCGGACGGCCAGCCGCTGCCGCCGCCGCCGCCCAAGGTTCTCAATATTTCCGATCTCAAGCGCAAGACGGCGTCCGAGTTGCTGGAAATGGCGACCAATCTCGGGATCGAGAACATCTCGCGCAACAAGAAGCAGGATATCGTCTTCCAGCTGCTGAAGGCCGCGGCTCGCCGTGGCGAGCAGATCTACGGCGATGGCGTGCTGGAAATCCTGCAGGACGGCTACGGCTTCCTGCGGGCGCCGGACAGCTCCTACAGCGCCGGTCCGGACGACATCTACGTGTCGCCCAGCCAGATTCGCCGCTTCAGCCTGCGCACCGGCGACACCATCGCCGGACGAATCCGCACGCCCAAGGACAACGAGCGCTATTTCGCGCTGCTCAAGGTCGACACCATCAACTACGAGGCGCCGGAAGTCTCGAAGAAGAAAGTCAACTTCGAGAACCTGACGCCGCTGTTCCCGGATTCACGCTTCCAGATGGAGCGCGGCAACGGCTCCACCGAAGACATCACCGCGCGCATCATCGATCTGGTGGCGCCGTTCGGCAAAGGCCAGCGTGGCCTGATCGTGTCGCCGCCCAAGGCCGGCAAGACGATCTTCCTGCAGAACATGGCGCAGTCGCTGATGGCGAACTATCCGGACGTCTATCTGATCGTGCTGCTGATCGACGAGCGCCCGGAAGAAGTCACCGACATGCAGCGCACGGTGCGCGGCGAAGTCGTGGCCTCGACCTTCGACGAGCCGGCGGTGCGTCACGTGCAGGTCGCCGAAATGGTGATCGAGAAGGCCAAGCGCCTGGTCGAGCACAAGCGCGACGTAGTGGTGCTGCTCGATTCGATCACGCGACTGGCGCGTGCCTACAACACCGTGGCGCCCAGCTCCGGCAAGGTGCTCACCGGCGGTGTCGACGCCAATGCCTTGCAGAAGCCCAAGCGCTTCTTCGGTGCCGCGCGCAACGTCGAGGAAGGCGGCTCGCTGACGATCATCGCCACGGCCCTGGTCGATACCGGCTCGAAGATGGATGAAGTCATCTATGAGGAGTTCAAGGGCACCGGCAACATGGAAATTCATCTGGAGCGCCGCATTGCCGAGAAGCGCATCTTCCCGGCCATCAACATCAACCGTTCGGGCACTCGCAAGGAAGAGCTGATAATGGATGCCGGTGACCTTCAGAAGGTCTGGATCCTGCGCAAACTGCTGCACGACATGGACGAAGTCGGTGCGGTGGAACTGCTGATCGACCGCATGAAGCAGACCAAGACCAACTCGCAGTTCTTCGAGGCGATGAAGCGCAACTGAGGCTTCACCGCTCGAAATCAAAAAAGGCGCCTGTGTGGCGCCTTTTTTGTGGGCGATGCCCGGTGCGACGATCAAGCGCTCGGTGGCGCCGTCGCCAGAATCGCGGGACGCGCGCAGACCGCCCGGTACCAGGCCGCAAGTCTGGGCCGCTTTTCGCGCCATTCATCCTTGGCAAAGCGCAGATCGAGATAGGCCAGCGCGCAGACCAGGGACACTTCGCCGATGGTAAAGCTGCCTTCTTCCGGCACATCGGCTTCGGCCGCGTCCAGCGCGCTGTTGACGGCCAGAATCTGCCGCGCGATGACGGCGTTCGAACGCTGCGCCTCCGGCCGGCTCAGCTCCAGGCGCCGGCGGATCGCGGCGTCGCAAATGCCGTCACCCAGCACTTGCCGGCGCAATGCCGTCCAGCGTGCCGGACCCGGTGCCGGGAAAAAGCGCGAGCCGCCCAGCGCATCCAGGTATTCGCAGATCAGCGGTGAATCGAACAAGGTGCTGCCGTCGTCGAGTTCCAGCGCCGGAACCTGACACAGCGGATTGATCGCGCGCAGGCTCTCGTCATTCCAGGGATCGACGGTGACACCGCTGATGCGATCGGCCATTCCGAGTTCCTGCACCAACAGCCGAACCTTGCGCGCAAATGGCGAAGTCAACGAATAGAACAGCCTCATCCATGCTCCTTTTCGCGCTCGATGGCGCGCCAACCGATGTCGCGGCGATACTGCACGCCGTCCCACCCGATCTGTGCGACGGCCGCATACGCCTCGGCCCGGGCCGCCTCGACGCTGGCGCCGGTCGCGCATACGCAGAGCACGCGGCCGCCGGCGGTGACGACGCCCTCGTCCGATTCGGCGGTACCCGCGTGAAACACCTTGACGTTGGTGGCGTGCGCTCGCTCCAGCCCCTGAATCGCGACGCCTTTGCGGTAGCTGCCGGGATAGCCGCCCGCGGCCATGACCACGCCCAGGGCGGGTTCGGGATTCCACGCCGGGTCCGGCATCGCGGCCAGTTTTCCGTCGACGGCGGCCTGAAGCAGGCCGAACAGGTCCGATTGCAGGCGAAACAGCACCGGCTGGGTCTCGGGGTCACCGAAGCGTACATTGAACTCGATCACCGACGGCGCGCCGTCCGGCGTGATCATCAGTCCTGCGTAGAGAAAGCCGGTGAACGGCACGCCATCCGCCAGCATGCCGACGAGCGTCGGCTCGATGACTTCGCGGCGGATGCGGGCATCGACTTCGGGCGTGACCACGGGAGCCGGCGAATAGGCGCCCATGCCGCCGGTGTTCGGACCGGTGTCACCGTCGCCGATACGTTTGTGGTCCTGGCTGGTCGCCATCGCCACGTAGTCGCGGCCGCTGGCCACGATGATGAAGCTGGCTTCCTCGCCGCTCAGAAAATCCTCGATCACGACGCGTGCGCCGGCCTGACCGAGCCAGTCGCCGCCGAGCATGCCGCGCACTGCATCGCAGGCCTCGTCCACCGAGACCGCCACGACCACGCCCTTGCCGGCCGCGAGGCCATCGGCCTTGATCACGATGGGCGCGCCGCGGGCCTTGATGTAGGACAGCGCGGGTTCGACTTCGGTAAACACCGCATAGCCCGCCGTTGGAATTCGATGGCGGGCCAGAAAATCCTTGGTGTAGGCCTTGGAGGATTCGAGCTGCGCGGCCGCGCGCGTCGGACCGAAGATGCGCAGTCCCTCGGCCGTGAAGCGGTCGACGATGCCGAGTGCCAGCGGTGCTTCGGGGCCGACCACGGTGAAATCGACCGCTTCACGTTTCGCGAGTTCGAGCAGGGCTTCCACGTCTTCGGCCGCGATCGCGACATTGCGGCACTTGGGCTCGGTGGAGGTGCCGGCATTGCCGGGCGCGACCAGGATTTCCCGCACCTCCGCCGACTGCGCCAGTTTCCACGCCAGCGCGTGTTCGCGGCCGCCGCCGCCGATGACCAACAGTTTCGCCACGTTCATGTTCACCTGTTCACCGGGATCGACCCGGCGGCGCGGTCGCGGCGCCGGCCCGGAGCGTCCCCAAAAGAGTGCATAGGGTAGCCGATGCCTGGGCCGAACCGCTCCTCAAGCCAGGAACTCGCGCAGCAGAGTCGCGGTCGCCTCGGGGGCATCGAGGTGCAGCATGTGACCGGCATCCGCGATCACTTCATGGCGGTGGTCGGCGAAGCAGTCCAGGATGGATTGGCGCAAGTCCGTGGGCGTGGCGAGCACGAACGGTGATTGTGCACCGTCGATCAGCAGCGTGGGTGCCCGCACCTCACGCCAGATCGCCCGGGAATGCTCCAATTGGTACGGCAGCGGCGTATTCATCCGGTGTATCGGATCGGCGAGTACCGTGACGCCGCCGCCAGCATCCGGGCGTGACCAGCGACGCGATACCCATTCGGCCCTGGGGCCGGACAAGCGCGGATAGAGCCGGCCGATGATCGCGGCGAAGGCTTCCGCGCTGGCGTAGCGTTTGACTTCCGGTGGTCGTGCCAGCGAGTCCAGCCAGCCGCGATACCGTTTCGCGGCGCTGTCCATGGGCATGTCCTGCATGAACAGGCCATCGAGCAGGGCCAGGCGCTTGACCCGTTCCGGCCGCAGCCCGGCGTAGAGACTCGCGATCTGTGCGCCCATGCTGTGGCCGAGCAGACACAGGGGCTCCGAACCGCAATAGTGCGCGACCAGCGCGTCCACGTCGGCGACGTAGTCCGGGAACCAATAGGTATCACCGCTCCACTGACTGTGCCCGAAACCGCGCAGATCGGGAACGACGATCTGCCAGTGCTCGGCCAGAGGCGCCAACATCGGTTCGAAGGTCCGCGCGGTATCCGACCAGCCGTGCAGTACGAACAGCCATGGCCGATCGGCCGCGCCGAGACGGCGCACGTGAAATCGCAGACCGCGAATGCGCAGGAATTCGGAACGCGGTGCACTCACGCAGCGAGTTTGCCCGAGAGCCAGACGTCCATCAGCGGCAGGCGGTCATTGCCCCAGAACATCTGGTCGTCGATGTAGAAGGTCGGCGCGCCGAAGACGCCGCGCGCCACCGCCTCCTCGGTATTGCTCCTCAGTTGCTGCTTGACGGCCGGCGCCTGCACTGCCTTGAGTACTGCAGGCGCGTCGAAACCGTGCTCGTGCAGCACGGTTTCGACGACCTCCGTCTGACCAATGTCCTTGCCATCCACCCAGTAGGCGCGCATCGCCGCCAGTGCCCAGTCGGACGCGCGCTCATCGCCGATCGCGCAGGCGGCGCGCTGTGCCAATAGACTGTTGACCGGGAAGACCTGAGGCCAGTTCAATGGCTCGCCGTAGTAGGCCGCCCAGAGCTTCACGTCCTTGAACAGGTACTTGCCCTTGGCCGGAATCGCCGCGGGCATTTTGTTGCCGGTGGCCTGAAACGTCGCGCCGAGCAGAAACGGCTTCCAGTTCAGCGTGGCCTTGTGGCGGTCGACCAGGGCGCCGATCTGGGTGGCGGCCAGATAGGTGTAGGGGCTTGCGGCGTCCCAGTAGAAGTCGATACTTGCCATGCGGTGCACCAAAGTTGAGCAGGTAAAATCGAGTGTTGCATGTGCACCAAGACGGGCACAAGTTATGCTTGTTCCTGTTACCCTCCGAGTGGGGGCAGCGGTACCGACAGTCCAGGCGCCGTGCCGTGCGCGGGATTTCAAACCTACAGACCAGAGCCCGGCCAGAGTCCGGACCCAGGGCCATGCCAAGCAGAACATGACGTATTGCGTCGCCATCAAGGTCAATGATGGACTCGTTTTCACCTCCGATACGCGTACCAGCGCCGGGGTGGACGATGTCCGTACCTATAACAAGATGCACGTGTTCGAATACCCCGGCGAACGGGTCTTCGTACTGATGTCGGCCGGCAATCTGGCGACCACGCAATCCGTGCTGACGCAGATCCGCCGCGACCTCGCGGCGCCGGTAGTGCCGATGAGCCTGATGCTGGCCAAGCACATGTACGATGCCGCCGAGTATGTTGGCTCGCTGTCGGTCAACGCCCAGAAGGGGGTGTCGCAGCAGTCGCAGTTCGGGGGGGTGGACCTGCGCGCCACCTTGATTCTGGGTGGGCAGATCGCGGGCGAGGAGCCAGCGCTCTACATGATCTATCCGGAAGGCAATTGCATCGCTTCCTCACCGGAGATGCCGTACCTGCAGATCGGCGAGAACAAGTACGGCAAGCCGATTCTGGATCGCATCATCCACGAGGACACCAGCCTGGAAGACGCCGCGCGCTGCGCGCTGGTCTCGCTGGATTCGACGATGCGATCGAACATTTCGGTCGGTCCACCGCTGGACCTGTCGATCATCCGCACCGACGGCATGCAGATCGATCAAAAATTGCGCCTGGACCTGGATACACCGTTCTATGCATCCCTCAAGGAATCCTGGGCGCGCAATATCGCGGCGATCTTCACCAATCTGCCGCGCTTCGAATGGGAATCGGAAGTCTCGCCGCAGCAGGACATGTTGATCGACGAGATCAAGCCGGATCAGCCACCGGTGCGGCGCATCGTCTGAACGGGCGGCGGGTCGCAATATCGCCGCGAACCGTCATTCGGCGTGACTGCCTGTGAGTGAGCTGCCGCCCGTGAGCTGCCGTCTATGAGCTGAAGTAGCTGCCGGCGATTTCCTGGTGCAGACGACCGATCCCGATCTGGATCTCGTCCATGAAATCGCCAAGCCCGGATTCGACCAGGGCGTCGATATCCGCATCGCGCGTCAGCGCCTTCACGCGTTGCAGCGCGCGTTCCACCGGCCGCTTGTTCGGCAACTGCGGCAGCAGTTTCTCGATGCGCAGGAAGTGATGCGTGACGGAGCGCGGGAAGTCCCGGTTCTGCAGCAGATAGCGCAGCACATGCGGGCCGGTGACCCGCAGGCGCACGTCACGCCGGTACATCTGCAGCCCGGCCAGGGAACGCAGCACACTCATCCACTGGATGTTGTCGAAGGGGCGCAGTTCCTCGCCGTGCGCGGACTGGATCAGACCGGTGGAGCGAACATCGATGATGCGTGTGGTCATGTCCGCCTGCTCCAGATTGGAGCCGATGCGCAGCACCTGGAACGCGACATCGCGCGTCATGCTGGCGTAGATCGCGCCCCACACCGTCAGGCATTGGTCCATCACGCGGGCCAGGAAATCGGCGCGATAGCGCCGGCTCAGCACGCGTTCGCCGCTGCCCTGAACGAACAGGTTGAGGTCGTTGACCTTCTCCCAGGTCTCGCGTGGCATGGTGTCGCGCGTGGTGCGCAGGATTTCGCGGGCGCGATGCAGCGAGGTGATCACCGATCCGGGATTTTCGTCGTCGAGCAGCAGGAAGCGCACCACGTCGGTTTCCTCGGCGTTGTCGTACAGCCGCCGGAAGTCCTGCTGGCCGCCGACAATGTCCACCAGCGAATCCCAGCTGAACTGGATCTTCTTCGGCAGGTCGAGCATCAGCTGGGTGTTGACGTTGATCAGGCGTGCCGTGCTTTCGGCGCGTTGCAGATAGCGACCGAACCAGTAAATGTCGTCAGCGACCCGCGAAAGCATCAGCGGCGTCCTCCGCGTTGCGATTGTTTTTGGGAACTGCCGGCTCCCGACTGTGTTTGCGTCATCGATTCGTGGTCGTCGAGATCGACCACCCAGGTGTCCTTGGCGCCGCCGCCCTGCGAGGAGTTGACCACCAGCGAGCCCTTGACCATCGCCACGCGCGTGAGGCCGCCCATGGTGACATACGGCTGGTCACGCGACAGGATGAACGGTCGCAGGTCCAGATGGCGCGGCTCGGCCGCCCCGCCGTCGACGAGAGTGGGCGCGGTGGACAGCGACAATGTCGGCTGCGCCATGTAGTTGCGCGGATTGGATTGAATCAGCTCGCGAAATTTCTCGCGCTCCTTCCTGGTCGACTTGGGGCCGATCAGCATGCCGTAGCCGCCGGATTCGTTGGCCGGCTTGACCACCAGCTTGTCGAGATTGGCGAGCACATGCTCGCGGTCCTTGTCGCGTGCGCACAGAAAGCTCGGTACGTTCGGCAGGATCGGCTCCTCGCCCAGGTAATACTTGATCATCGCTGGTACGTAGGCGTAGACCACCTTGTCGTCGGCGACGCCGGCACCCGGCGCATTGGCCAGCCCGACCTTGCCGGCCCGCCAGGCGCGGATCAGGCCGGGCACGCCGAGGATCGAATCGGGGCGAAAGACCTCGGGGTCGAGGAACAGGTCGTCGATGCGGCGGTAGATCACATCGACCCGCTCCGGGCCGAAGATCGTGCGAATGTAGACGCAGTCATCATCATCCACGAACAGATCCGGACCTTCGACCAGCTCGATTCCCATCTGCTGCGCCAGATAGCAGTGCTCGAAATAGGCGCTGTTGTAGATGCCCGGCGTCAGCAGCACGATGTTCGGAACATCGCCGCTGCGCGGCGAGAGTCCGGCCAGCATGTCGTAGAGCTGCGCGGGGTAGTCGTCGACCGGCAGGATCGTGGTGGTCTCGAACATTTCCGGAAACACGCGCTTGGTCACAGCGCGGTTCTCCATCATGTACGACACACCGGACGGCACGCGCAGATTGTCTTCGAGCACGTACATCGTGCCGTCGATGTTGCGTACCAGATCGGAACCGCAGATGTGGGCCCACACGCCGTTTCCGGTCTTGTGGCCGACGCACTGCTTGCGGAAATTCTGTGAGTCGGCGAGTACCCATTTCGGAAACACGCGATCCTTGATGATCTTCTGTTCGGAATAGATGTCGGCGATGAAGTGATTGAGCGCGGTAACGCGCTGCTTCAGGCCGGCCTCGGTACGGTCCCACTCCGGTTTGGCGATCACGCGCGGAATCAGGTCGAACGGCCAGGCACGATCGACATTGCGTCCCTCGGTGTAGACCGTGAACGAGATGCCCATCACCTTGATCGCGAGTTCGGCGGCCAGGCGGCGTTCTGCAAGATCCTGCGTGGACAGATCATCCAGGTAGTCGCACAGCTGCTTCGCCGCAGGACGTGGCACGCCCGGCGCTTCGAACAATTCGTCATAGGTGTCCGACTGGTACTTCCGCCAATCGATCGCCATGCCTTACGGCGCTCCTGTCTTGTATGAGTTTTGGACGCGAATCGGATTCGGTGGATCGCATGCCTGAATCGGGCAGTCGCAATGTTCTTGCCACGCGTGCAGGTTCGTCGATCGCAGGTCCATCAATCAGCTTCGCTTGCGCAAATCCAGTGTACACGGGTATTCGCGGTCGACCGCAGGCGGTGCGCAGTCGTAGTAGGACGGCGTCTGCCCCTGCCGTTCGAAGCGCGACAATCGCCGCGATTCCGCCTCGAGGCCGTTGATCGGGAAGGTCTCGTAATTGCGCCCGGCCGGATGCGCCACGTGATAGACGCAGCCGGAGACGGCGCGCCGGTTCCAGGTGTCATAGAGGTCGAAGGTCAGCGGTGCGTGCATGCCGATCGTGGGATGCAGGCAGGACCAGGGCTGCCAGGCGCGGTAGCGCACGCCGGCCACCGATTCGCCCTCGGTGCCGGTGGCCGCCAGCGGCACCGCGCGGCCGTTGCAGGCCACCCAGTAGCGATCGCCATTGAGCCCGCTGGCGCGGACCTGCAGGCGTTCCAGCGAGGAATCGACGTAGCGGGAGGTGCCGCCGCCACCGGCTTCCTCGCCGAGCACCGGCCAGGGTTCGAGTGCATGGCGAAGCTCCAGCTCGATGTCGCCGAACTGCACGGAGCCATGTCGCGGGAAACGGAATTCGAAATGCGGGTCGAACCAGCCGGATTCGAACGGATAGCCGGCCAGTTGCAGCTCCTCCAGCACCTGCTTGAAGTCCTGCCAGACATAGTGCGGCAGCATGAAACGATCATGCAGCTGCGTACCCCAGCGCACCAGCGGCCGCTTGTACGGCTGCTCCCAGAACCAGGCGATCAGTGCCCGTACCAGCAACTGCTGGGTCAGGCTCATCAAGGGATGCGGCGGCATTTCGAAGCCGCGAAACTCGACCAGACCGAGGCGGCCCGTCGCCGATTCCGGCGCGTAGAGTTTGTCGATGCAGATTTCGGTGCGGTGGGTGTTGCCGGTCAGGTCGATCAAAAGATTGCGCAGGATGCGGTCGACCAGCCAGGGCTGGATCGCGCCGCCCGGCTCGGGAATTTCGGACAGCGCCAGTTCCACTTCGTAGAGCTGCGAATCGCGGCCTTCATCGATACGCGGATGCTGCGAGGTCGGGCCGATGAACATGCCCGAGAACAGGTAGGACAGCGAGGGATGGTTCTGCCAGAAACGGATCATGCTGGCGAGCACGTCGGGTCGCCGCAGGAACGGGCTGTCGCTCGGATGCGCGGCGCCGACCACAATGTGGTTGCCGCCGCCGGTGCCGACGGCGCGACCGTCGATCAGAAACTTCTCGGTGGTCAGGCGCGACAGCCGCGCTTCCTCGTAGATTGCCAGGGTATTTTCGCGCAGTTCGTCCCAGGAATGCGCCGGGTGGATGTTGACCTCGATCACGCCCGGGTCCGGAGTGATCTTGATCAGGTTGAGTCTGCCGTCGCTCGGCGCCGGATAACCTTCGATGCGCAGCGGCGCGCCGATTTCGGCGGCCACGTCCTCGGCGGCGGCGACCAGATCGAGAAAGTCCTCCGTGGTTTCGACCGGCGGCATGAACAGATTGATCCGGCCGTCACGCGCCTCCACCGACAGGGCGGTGCGGACGTTGCCGCCCTGGTAGTGCGCGCCCTGAGGCTCGGGTTTCGGCTGGCGCCGTTCCTCGGTGAGACGCTGTTCGCTGCGCGCATCGGGCTGACCGCGCGACTGCAGAAACGGCTGGCGCGAAGGATCGCGGTCCGGCAGCGGCGGCACCTGCCGCGTCGGGTCGGCGACCACCGCGAATGGATACTCCGTGGCCGGCAGCCACGGCAGCGCGTCCAGCGGCATGCGCAGGCCAATCGGCGAGTCGCCGGGAATCAGCAGCAGATTGCCGTTGCGGAAATTCCAGCGCTCGCTGATCCAGGGGCGGCCCGCCAGCGCCTGCCAGCGCTGCACCGGCAGCACATAGCCGCGCGGAGCGTCGAGCCCGCGTTCGAACACGCGCGACAGGCGTGCGCGCTCTTCCGGATCGCCGAGCCTGTTCTTGATCGCATCGACGTTGTTCGGCAGTAGCCGCTCGCGATGCATGTAGTAATAGGCATCCTCGTAGGCCGGCAGCACGTTCTCCGGGGCCACCGAAAGTCGCCTGGCCAGGCCGAGGATGAAGCGCTCCGCCATTTCATTGGTGGCGGATTTGGGGTCTTCCGACAGCGGCGTGGTCCACATCGGCTTGCCGTCGCCGCGCCAGTACAGCGTGTACACCCAGCGTGGCAATGATTCACCCGGATACCATTTGCCCTGGCCGTAGCTGATCAGGCCATCGGGCGCGAAGCGCTCGCGCAAGCGCAGCAGCAGGTCGTAGGCCAGTTTCTGCTTGGTCGGACCGACCGCCGCGATGTTCCATTCCTCGCCCTGCATGTCATCCAGGGAGACGAAGGTGGGTTCGCCGCCCATGGTCAGGCGCACGTCCAGTTCGTTCAGCCTGGTTTCCACCGCCGCACCGAGGGCGTCGACATCGGACCACTGCGCTTCGCGGTAGGGTTGGGTGACCCGCGGCGCCTCGTACAGGCGGCGCACATCCATGTGATGTTCGAACTCGACCTCGCATTCGTCCACGGCGCCACTGATCGGCGCGGCCGAGGCCGGCTCCGGCGTGGCCGACAGCGGGATGTGGCCCTCCGCCGTGAGCAGGCCGGAAGTCGGGTCCAAGCCGACCCAGCCGGCACCGGGGAGATAGACCTCGGTCCAGGCGTGCAGGTCGGTGAAGTCGAACTCGGCGCCGCTGGGGCCGTCCAGCGACTTCACGTCCGGCTTGAGCTGGATCAGGTAGCCGGACACGAACCGCGCCGCCAAGCCGAGATTGCGCAGGATCTGCACCAGCAACCAGGCCGAGTCGCGGCACGAGCCGGAACCGGCGGTCAAGGTTTCTTCCGGCGTCTGCACGCCGGGTTCCATGCGAATCAGGTATTTGACGTGTTGCTGCAAGGTCTGATTGATTTCGACCAGAAAGTCGATGGTCTTGTCGGCCTTGCGCGGTACCGATTTCAGGTATTTCTCAAGGCGGCGGCCGACACGCGCGGGTCTCAGGAAGGGCTTGAGATCCTCCACCAGGGCCTCGTCGTAGCGGAACGGGAACGTGTCGGCGCTCGGTTCCACGAAGAAGTCGAAGGGGTTGTACGCCGCCATTTCGGCAACGAGGTCCACGGTGACCTGGAATTTCGTGACCTTTTCCGGAAACACGACGCGCGCCTGCCAGTTGCTGTACGGATCCTGTTGCCAGTTGAGGAAGTGCGGCTCGGGTTCGATCTTGAGCGAGTACGACAACACCCGCGTCTTGGCGTGCGGCGCCGGGCGCAGACGGATGATCTGCGGCGACAGCGTGACCGGGCGGTCATAGCTGTATTCGGTACGATGCGTCAGCGCGACGTGGATGCTCATGGCGAACGTGGATTTCCGTTGCTCTGTGTGTTCGCCCGATTGGCAAGCCAAGCGGGCAGTGCGTGTGCTTCGGCGGACGATGCCTGAGCGCATTGCAAATTGTGCACCACTCGCGGCCGGTACAGTCGCTGGGCGATACTTGCATCATCACTTTAAATGAACATCATGGCTTCCAAACACGCTGCGCTTGAACTCAAGGGGCAAATGCTCTCCGTTACCCACATCAAACTGCGGGCGGCGGATACTGCGGCGGCAACGGCGCAGTTGCAGGAATGGGCGCGCCAGATGCCGGATTCGGTTGCCGGCATGCCGGTGGTGCTGGATGCCGCGGAGCCGACTGATCTTGCGGCGCTGCTGACGCCGATGCGGGAGATCGGTCTGCAACCGCTCGCGGTGCTCGAAGGTCCGCTCGGCGAGGCGGCGCGTGAACTCGGGCTGGCCGTGCTCGACGAGACCAGTCTGGGCGCCGGCCGCGCACCGCGTGCCGCACCGCCGCCGCCAGCGCCGGCCGCACACAAGCCGGCGCGCATGGCGCTGGAACCGGTGCGCTCCGGTCAGCAGATCTACGCCGAAGGCGCCGATGTGGTGGTCGTCAACAGCGTCAGCGTCGGCGCCGAGGTGATCGCCGACGGCTGCGTCCATGTCTACGGTTCTCTGCGCGGGCGCGCCATCGCTGGCGCCAGGGGTGACGAGAACGCCCGGATTTTCTGTCGGCATTTCGAAGCCGAGCTGGTGGCGGTGGCGGGTGTCTATGCCGTCGCCGAGCAGATGCAGGGTAATTTGCGCGGCAAGGCCGTGCAGGTGTTCCTGGATCGCGGCAAGCTGATGATCGAAAAGCTCGACTGACCCGAATCGAATCAAGGGAACCCGCCGGGCACCCGGTCCTAGGCGGGCCCAAACCTTTCCAAGGAGCAGCAGTGGCAAAAATCGTTGTAGTGACGTCCGGTAAAGGCGGCGTCGGCAAAACCACCACGAGTGCCTCGTTCGCCACCGGCCTGGCGTTGCGCGGCCACAAGACCGTGGTCATCGACTTCGACGTGGGTCTGCGCAATCTCGATCTGATCATGGGATGCGAGCGTCGCGTGGTCTATGACTTCGTCAATGTGATCCAGGGCGAGGCGACGCTGCGCCAGGCGCTGATCAAGGACAAGCGCATCGAAACCCTGTCGATCCTCGCCGCGAGCCAGACCCGCGACAAGGACGCGCTGTCCGAGGATGGCGTGGAGCGCGTGCTCAAGGAACTGGCCGAGGAATTCGAATTCATCATCTGCGATTCGCCGGCCGGCATCGAGAAAGGCGCGCTGATGGCGATGTATTTCGCCGATGAGGCCCTGGTCGTGACCAATCCGGAAGTCTCCTCGGTGCGTGACTCCGATCGCGTGCTGGGTCTGCTGTCGAGCAAGACCCGCAAGGCCGAAAAGGGCGAGGGCCGGATCAAGGAACATCTGGTGCTGACGCGCTACAACCCGGCGCGCGTCACCAAGGGTGAAATGCTGTCGGTGGAGGACGTCACCGACATTCTGGCGATTCCGCTGATGGGCGTGATCCCCGAGTCGCAGGCGGTATTGACCTCGTCGAACGCGGGAACCCCGGTGATCGCCGACGACACCTCGGACGCCGGCCAGGCCTACAGTGATCTGGTGGCCCGCTTCCTTGGCGAAGACAAGCCGATGCGGTTCCTGAGTGCCGACAAGAAGGGCTTGCTGGGTCGATTGTTTGGAGGCGCCTGATGGACTGGCTGAAACTATTCCGCAGTGACGACAAGAAAGGCGCGTCCGCCTCGCTGGCGCGCGAGCGGCTCAAGGTCGTGGTCATGCACCAGCGCGAAGGCCGTGCCAACGGACCCAACTGGTTGCCGAATTTGCGCGAGGAACTGCTGGGCGTGGTTCGCCGCTATATCCAGGTGGCCGACAGCGCGGTGCAGGTCAATGTGCAGCGCGAAGACGGTTGTGAAGTTCTGGAGATGAATATCGTCTTGCCGGACAAGGATTGAACTTGTCGGCAGTCAGTCGGTCGCAAATGAGGGGGCAGAGTGATCTGCCCCTTTTTCTTTTTGCGAAACAGGAGATTCAGATGCGCAAGCACCTCACTGTCGGCATCGTGCTGGCGAGCCTGGCCACCGCGCCATTGGCATTTGCCCAGCTGCAGGAACCGGCGTCGCCGCAATCACCGATGACTCAGACCCCGCAGGTCACACCCGTCAGCGAGGCGGAGATCGACCAGTTCGTTGCTTCCGCACAGGACGTGCGGCGCATCAATGCCGAAGTCCAGCCGAAGCTCAAGGCCGCCGGAGACGCCCAGGCACAGACCGAAATCAAGCAGGACGCCGCCGAGAACATGAAGGCGGCGATCGAGGACAACGGACTGAGCGTGTCGCGCTATCAGGAAATCTACCTGGCCATGCAGACCAATCCCGAGGTCGCGCAGAAGGTCCAGTCGCAGCTCAAGACGCAGTAGCCGGACCCTCGGCAGGCTTCGGCCACATGGCCTCGATCGCGCGTCGGCGATAAGCTGGCGGCTTCTGCGGAGTTCCCTGATGAAGCTGCTCGTCAATATCGATGTCGACGATCTCGGCCGGGCCGAAGCTTTCCGTTCGCAGGCGCTCGGCCGGAGCGCCCCCCGGTTCGCGAGGTCGAGACGGCCCTGTGACCCAATCGCCGGACCGAATCCCGCCTGATGCTGTGGCTGTGTCTGCATCCCACGCGATTGTCCCTGGTGGCGTTGATGCCGCCGCCCGGCCGTACGCTCGCCGTCACCGAACGCCGCGGCAGCCGCCGCTGGGTGCTGGCCTGTACCGACGAGCGCGTGACGCCCGGCACCGATCTGGCCCAGGTGCAGGCGCTGTATCCGGGCATCGAAGGGCATCCCCGCGAGCGCGAGGCGGAAGCCGAGATGTCTGAACATTGCGAACCGCTGCGGATTCACGCTCGATCAGCTGCACTACCGGTATCCGCACGAGGTCGTCGGCGCAGGACACACCGCCATCAGTTGGCTGCGCCACCTGTGCGAACAGGGCATGTCGAACCGCTGGCCCGAAGGCGTCAGTGCGCGGAATCGCCAAGGTATCGAGGACGAACTGGCGCTGATTGCGGAGCGACAGTGCGAGCATTTCTTCCTGACGGTTGAGGATGTGGTGCGCTGGGCACGCAGCCGGGGAATTTTGTGCCAGGGCCGTGGCAGCGCCGCCAATTCGCTGGTCTGTTTCGTCCTCGGCATCACCAAAGTCGCCCCGGATCGCTCGCGCATGTTGTTCGCGCGCTTCATGTCGCGCGAACGCGAGGAGCTGCCGGACATCGACGTGGACTTCGAGCACCAGCGCCGCGAGGAGGTGATCCAGTACATCTACGAAAAATATGGCCGTGACCGTGCCGCGATCGCCGCCACGGTGATTCACTACCGCCCGCGCATGGCAGTTCGCGATGTTGGTCGCGCACTGGGCCAGTCGCCGGACCTGATTGATCGCATGGCCAAATCACTGGCCTGAAGGCTCGTTGATTCGAGTTGTTACCTTTATTTATTAACGAATCCTTACGGTTGTAGGGGAGCGTTTTCAATGCCGCCTACAACTTATCAAGTATTTACGGCGTTAACTGTCGAACTCGGG
>NZ_JAVRIC010000037.1 GCF_031846245.1 Banduia mediterranea
CTGGCACCTCGCCCCCTTCGGCACCGCCGGCGTGGTGCTGGCCAACGGCTCCATGAGCTCCAACCAGAGCGGCGAAGGCGACATCCGCCGCGCCATGGTCGAGGCCGACGCCGTGGACTGCATGGTCGCCCTGCCCGGCCAGTTGTTCTACTCCACCCAGATCCCCGCCTGCCTGTGGTTCCTGGCGCGCGACCGTAGCGGCGGGTCTCGTGCCCGCCCTGGGTCCGGACAAGCACAAGGCTTGCCCCTACGCGACAGGCGCGGCGAAGTCCTGTTCATCGACGCCCGCAACCTGGGCACGCTGGTGGACCGCACCCGGCGCGAACTCAGCGACGCGGACATCCAGAAAATCGCCGACACCTACCATGCCTGGCGGGGCGCCGTAGGGGCAGGCCTTGTGCCTGCCCGGGACAAGGGCGACCACAGCACCACCGTAGGGGCGGGCCTTGTGCCTGCCCGGGACAAGGGCGACCACAGCACCACCGTAGGGGCAGGCCTTGTGCCTGCCCGGGACAAGGGCGACCACAAGGGTCGCCCCTACACGGACATCCCCGGCTTCTGCAAGTCAGCCACCCTGGACGAGATCCGCAAGCACGGCCACGTGCTCACCCCCGGCCGCTATGTGGGTGCCGAGGCAGCAAAAGAGGACGGCGAGCCCTTCGCCGACAGGATACAGCGCCTCAGCACACAGTGGCGCGAGCAGCAGCAGGAAGCGGCGCGGCTGGATGCCGCCATTGCCGATAACCTGAAAGCGCTGGGGTTTTGATGGGATGTCTATTTACGGAAAAAGCCATAATCGTTAACAATGAGCGGTGCTATTCACGCCGCCGAAAACAACAGGGGGAACCATGCAGCGGGGCCTGACCGGGGAATACCGGACGACAAGCGTTGCGAACGAGACCGTGCGCGCCTTCGTGCCACACCCGCTGCCGCCGGCACCGCCCGCCCACATCACCCCCGATCGCCAGCGCCTGCTGGAGCGGGCCCTGCTGGCCTGCGGCCGGCTCGATGCCATCACCGCCCTGCTGCCCGACCCCGATCTGTTCCTCTACGCCTACGTGCGGCGCGAGGCCGTGCTCTCCAGCCAGATCGAAGGCACCCAGTCGTCACTCTCCGACCTGCTGCTGTTCGAGATCGACGAGGTGCCCGGTGCGCCCTTCGACGACGTGGTGGAGGTCTCCAACTATGTCGCCGCGCTCGAACATGGCCTGCAGCGGCTGCGCGAGGGCTTCCCCCTGAGCAACCGCCTGCTGCGCGAAGTCCACGGCAGGCTGCTCGCACGCGGGCGGGGTGCCGACAAGCAGCCGGGTGAATTCCGCCGCAGCCAGAACTGGATCGGCGGTACCCGCCCCGGCAATGCGCAATACGTGCCCCCGCCACCGCACGAAATCGAAGCCTGCATGGCCGCGCTGGAGCGCTTCCTGCACGCACCGGATGCCCCCGGCGCATTGCTGAAGGCCGCGCTCGCCCACGTGCAGTTCGAGACCATCCACCCCTTCCTGGACGGCAACGGCCGGGTTGGCCGGCTGCTCATCGCGCTGGTCCTGCATCACGAAGGCGTGCTGCGCCAGCCCCTGCTCTACCTCTCGCTCTACCTCAAGCAGCACCGCGCCGAGTACTACCGGCTGCTCGACGCCGTGCGCCTCACCGGCGATTGGGAGGCCTGGCTCGACTTCGTCCTCGAAGGCGTCGAGCAGACCGCCGCCGGCGCCGTGGACACCGCCCACCGCCTGCTCGCCCTGTTTCACGACGATGCCGCCCGCGTGCAGGCACTGGGCCGCGCCGCCGCCAATGCCCTGCGGGTCTTCGACGCCCTGCGCCGCCGACCGCTGGCCCGCATCGACGCCCTGGCCGCGCAGATCGGCATTGCCTACCCCACCGCCGCCCGCGCCATCGACGCCCTGCAACGGCTCGGCATCGTGCGCGAGATCACCGGCCGCAAGCGCGAGCGCGTGTTCGCCTACAGCGCCTACCTGGCGATCCTCAACGAAGGGGCGGAGCGGCCATGAGTACCAGGGCAAGGGAGCGATGGGTGTGCCACGAACGGTGCAAAGAGACGGCGCGGCTGGATGCGGTGATTGAGGCCAACCTGAAGGAGCTTGGGTATGGCGAGTGAGTGGGCGACCGTTCCGCTATCCGAGCTGACCAGTACGCCTCCAACATACGGCGTCGTGCAGCCGGGACAAGACACGGCAAGTGGCTCGCCGATGTTGCGCGTAAACAATTTTCAGGGGCACTCGCTCAACCTCTCCGAAGTCATGCGAATTGCGCCGGAAATTGAGGCCAAGTACGGGCGCACGCGTATCCAGACCGGTGATGTTCTTCTCACGATTGTCGGCTCCGTTGGCCAAGTAGCCGTAGTGCCCTACGAGCTCAGTGGCTGGAATATTGCGAGAGCCATTGCCATGATCCGCCCGAACAAACCGGAACTATCGCGTTGGATCTCGCTCGTGCTTCGTTCGCCACAAGCTCAGTACCAGCTTGGCGTTACCGCCAACACGACGGTGCAAACCACTATCAACCTAAAAGACCTGCGCGAGCTTCGCATCCCACTGCCTGCTGATGGTGAGCGCGACGCCATCGCCCACATCCTCGGCACGCTGGACGACAAGATCGAATGCAACCGGTGCCGCAACCAGACCCTGGAGGCCATGGCCCGTGCCCTGTTCCAGGACTGGTTCGTCGACTTCGGCCCCGTCCGCGCCAAGATGGAAGGCCGCGAACCCTACCTTCCCGCCGACCTCTGGCAAATCTTCCCCGACCGCCTCGATGATGAGGGCAAGCCGGAGGGGTGGGACGAGCGGCCGCTCGATGAAGTCGCAGACTTTCTCAACGGCCTCGCGCTGCAGAAATTCCCCGCGACCGACCCTGACGACAGCCTCCCGGTGATCAAGATCGCCGAGCTTCGCAGCGGCGTTAGCGCCAAGAGCGATCGCGCGTCCCGTGAGGTGCCGCCCAAGTACGTCATCAAGGATGGTGATTTCTTGTTCTCCTGGTCCGGCAGCCTGCTCGCGAAGTTCTGGACCGAAGGCGAAGGCGCGCTCAACCAGCATCTGTTCAAGGTCACCTCCGAGCGCTACCCCATGTGGTTTGTCAGCCATTGGGTGCATCATCACCTCGAAGAATTTCAAGCCATCGCCGCATCGAAGGCCACGACCATGGGCCATATTCAGCGTGGCCACCTGAAGGCCGCAATGACGATTTGTCCTCCAGATGATGTCTTGGAAAGGATGGGCATAGTGATGGCGCCCCTTGTCGAGCAGGTGATTCAGAACGAACTTGAATCCCGCACCCTCGCCCAAATCCGCGACACCCTGCTGCCCAAACTGATCTCCGGCGAGCTGTGCATCGCCGATGCCGCAACTTTTATGGAACGCGTGGAGGCCGTGGCAACATGACGATCCTACTTACTCAGCAAGAGGCTGATGCTCTGCTGGCGCTCGAGAAGCACTTTCTCGGCGATGATCGCTTTGCCTTTCCAGCCCTGGGCGGTGCGCTACGCATTCCGCTGTACTCTTCAGACCGGCGTGAAGAGTTCAGCCTGGACATCACCCGCGGCCGGATTCTGCTGGAGAAGAACACTTTTCAAACGCGTGCTCGCAAGGCGGTGATTCTCGCCCGGCTGGATATCGCCGGGCCGCCTCATCGCAATCCCGATGGCGAGGAGATCGACTGCCCGCACCTGCATCTCTATCGGGAAGGGTATGGCGACAAGTGGGCTACGCCTTTGCCGGCGGTGTTTACTGGCATCGAGGACGCCGTGGAGTTGATGGACGCATTCATGGACTACTGCCGAGTCGTCGGCAAGCCCATCATCGAGCGGGGGCTTTTTGCATGATCATGATCAACGACATCCAGAAACTGCTCGATGATTACACCCGTTGGCTGCGGGACAAGACCGTGTTGCGCGAAGTGGATAGCGACTGGGTGCAGGTCACCACACCGCACCTCGATCGCCATAACGACTGTCTGCAATTCTACGTGCGTAGAGAAGGCAACGGATATCTGCTCACCGATGACGGCTACATCATCAACGATTTGATCAGCTCAGGCTGCCCTCTCGACAGCCCGAAACGCCAGGAGCTGCTGAGAACAACGCTAGCCGGCTTTGGCGTGCAAATGGACGGCGAGCAATTGCTGATGAAAGCCACGCCGGAGAACTTCTCGCTGAAGAAGCACAACCTCATTCAGGCGATGTTGGCCGTGAATGACCTGTTCTACCTGGCGTCGCCCTACGTGGCCAGTCTGTTCTACGAGGATGTCACCCAGTGGCTGGATCTCTCGGACATTCGCTATACGCCCAAGGTCAAGTTCACGGGCAAGAGCGGCTACGACCACATGTTCGATTTTGTGATACCGCGATCGCGGCAGCAGCCAGAACGGATCGTGCAGGCCATCAGTAATCCGAAGAAGGATTCCGCAGAAGCACTGGTCTTCAAGTGGCTGGACACAAGAGAGACACGCGCGCCCGAGTCACGACTCTATGCATTCCTTAATGACAGTACAACTGCCGTTTCGCCTTCAGTTGTCGATGCGTTGAGAAATTACGATCTGGAGCCGGTGCTTTGGTCCCAGCGTGAACAGGCACGGGAGGCACTGGCAGCATGACCACCGACTTGTGCCCCCGCATCCCCGTCAACCCCGAGCTGCCGACCTGGGCGCGCGAGCGTGCCGGGCTGGATGCGCTCGCACAGGCGGGGCGCTTTCCCAAGCTCAGCGAATGGGAAGCCGGGGAATTGCAACCCACGCTGCGCCAACTGGCAGACTTCGAGCACAGCACCACGCGGCAGGACGCACCCGAACAGGCGCCCGCGTGAACTTGCCCTACACCCCACCCTGCACCCTCACCCCGGCCATCGTGGCCCAGGTGGCGCGCATCGCGGAGGCTGTAGGGCGGCTGACGGCACGCCTGGAGGCCAGCGAGGGTCTGCGTCTGCGGCGCATCAATCGCATTCGCACCATCCACGGCTCATTGGCCATCGAGGGCAATACCCTGAGCGAAGCGCAGATTACCGCCATCCTGGATGGCAAGCGGGTGATCGCGCCGCCGCGCGAGATTCAGGAGGTACGCAACGCCCTGCTGGCCTACGAGGGCCTGAGCCAGTGGCGTGCCGAACAGGCGCAGGACCTGCTGGCGGCGCACCGCACCCTGATGCAGGGATTGATCGACGACGCCGGGATGTGGCGGCGTGGTGGTGTCGGGGTGATGGCGGGGGCACAGGTCATTCAGATGGCCCCACCGGCGAATCGTGTGCCCCTGCTGATGGAGCAGCTACTGGGCTGGCTGGCCACCAGCGATGCCCATCCGCTGATCGCCGGCTCGGTGTTTCACTACGAATCTGAATTCATCCACCCCTTCAGTGATGGCAATGGCCGGATGGGGCGTTTGTGGCAGACGCTGATCCTGTCGCGCTGGAATCCGTTGTTTGCCGATATTCCGGTCGAGAGCCTGGTACATGAACACCAGGCGGCGTATTACGCGGCGCTGCAGACCAGCACCGATCAGACGGATGCCGCCCCGTTTGTGGCATTCATGCTGGGCAGAATCCTGGAAGCCATCGCGCTTTCAGCACCCCAAGTCGCCCCTCAACTCACCCCCCCAAGTGGAGCGCCTGCTGTCCGTCTTGCGTGGCGAGATGAGCCGGGAGGCCCTGCAGCAAACCCTGGCACTGCAGGATCGCAAATCCTTCCGCGAGCGCTATCTCAAACCGGCGTTGGCCGACGGACTGATTGAAATGAGCATCCCCGACAAGTCCAACAGCCGTTTGCAGCGTTATCGGTTGACGGACCAGGGGCGTGCCGTGGTTGCCGAACAGCAAGGGAGTTGATGATGACCTTCCTCTCTGAAGCCCAACTGGAAGCCGTGCTGCTGACCTGGGCGCGCGAGCGCGGCGGGCTGGAGTTGTTCGCGCTGGCCGGGGAGCTGGAACCGGTAGCAGTAACATCCAGGAAGGGAACCCATGAATAACATCGTGATCTTCGAGTCCGGCGAGCGGTCGGTCGAAGTCCGGCTGGAGGGCGAAACGGTCTGGCTGAGCCTTCAGCAACTGGCCGAGTTGTTTGGTCGCGACAAGTCGGTGATCTCGCGCCACCTGAAAAATATCTTTTATACCAACGAGTTGGAGCGGGAGTCAGTTGTTGCAAAAAATGCAACAACTGCCACCGACGGCAAGATCTATCAGGTCGAATACTACAACCTCGACGCCATCATCTCCGTCAGCTACCGGGTCAACTCCACCCGCGCCACCCGCTTTCGCCAGTGGGCCACCGGGGTGCTGCGCCAGCATCTGGTTGCGGGCTACAGCCTCAACCAGCAGCGGCTGAAGGAGCGCGGCATCGCGTTCGAGCAGGCGCTGGATCTGCTCTCGCGCACCCTCGCCAACCAGCAACTGGTCAGCACCGAGGGCGAGGCGGTGCTGGGCGTGATCGCCGACTACGCCCGCAGTTGGAGCCTGTTGCAGGGCTATGACGAACAGAGCCTGACCGGACAGACCGGTAAGCAGCAGGACATGCGCGCGCTGCACCTGGATGAGGTGCTGGCCGCCATTGCCCAGCTCAAGGCGGAGCTGATGGTACGGCTGGTGGAGCATTTCCTGTTGCTGAAGGAAAACGGCGGATGACTCGCCCACATGATCGGCCCCGCCGCCGCAGTCTGCGTTTGCGCGATTACGATTACACCCAGGCCGGCGCGTATTTCGTGACCGTGTGCGCACAGGATCGGGCGTGTCTGTTTGGTGAGATCGTGGATGGGGAGATGCGGTTGAATGCGGCGGGGGAGATGGTAGCGGCGGAATGGCAGGCGCTGGTCGGACGGTTTCCCGGTGTCGAATTGGATGGGTTCACGGTCATGCCCAACCACATTCACGCAATCGTCGTGCTCGTAGGGGCGGGCCTTGTGCCCGCCCGGACCTGTGCGGGCGAAGAGATGGGCGACCACGAGGGTCGCCCCTACGGTGGATGGGGTAACCACGAGGGTCGCCCCTACGGTGATGGGCGGCCGCCACCGACGTTGGGAGACGTGATGGGTGCGTTCAAGTCGATCACGACCGTTTCATACACGCGCGGCGTTAAACAATCGACGTGGCCGGGGTTTCGTGGCCGACTCTGGCAACGCAATTACTACGAACACATCATCCGCGACACAGCATCGCTGCACGGTATTCGGGAATACATCGCCAACAATCCGTTGCAGTGGGCGCTGGACCGCGAAAATCCGATCAACGTAGGGGCAGGTGTTGTGCCTGCTTCGGATAGGGCGACCACGAGGGTCGCCCCTACGGTGGACGGAACAACCACAAGGGTTGCCCCTACGGCATGGGATGAATTTTGATGGCGTTTCTCTCCGAAGCCCAGCTTGAGGCCGCCTTGCTCGAACAACTCGGCAGGCTGGGCTTCGCCTGCGCCTCGGACGACCTCGTCGGCCCCGATGGCAAACATCCGGAGCGGGATGCCTACGACGAGGTGGTACTGAAGGCCCGCCTCTCCGCCGCCGTGGCGCGCCTGAACCCGGCGCTGCCGCCCGCAGCGCAGGCCGATGCGATTCGCCGCCTGACGCAATCGGAATTGCCGAACCTGCTGGAGGAAAACCGCCGCATCCACCGGCTGCTGAGCGAAGGCGCGGATGTTGAATTTTACGGTGATGATGGCGTGCTGACGGCCGGCAAGGTGCGCCTGATCGACTTCGACCGTCCGGCGAACAACGACTGGCTGGCGGTGCAGCAGTTCACCGTGGTGGCCGGCCAGGCCAAGCGCCGGCCGGATGTGGTGGTATTCGTCAACGGTCTGCCGCTGGCGGTGGTGGAACTCAAGGCACCCGGTGGCGAGAACGCGACGCTCGATGGCGCCTTCAACCAGCTGCAAACCTACAAGCAGCAGATTCCGGCGCTGTTTCGCAGCAATGCGCTGCTGGTGACCTCCGACGGCCTGTCGGCGCGGGTCGGTTCACTGTCGGCGGATCAGGAACGCTTCATGCCCTGGCGCACCACCGACGGCGCGCGCATCGAACCCAAGGGCACACCGGAGCTGGGCACGCTCGTCGAGGGCGTGTTCGAGCAGCGGCGCTTCCTCGATCTGTTGCGCCATTTCACGGTGTTCGGGGAACGGGGCGACGGCCTGGTCAAGATCATCGCCGGCTACCATCAGTTCCACGCGGTGAAGAAGGCCGTGGCTTCCACCCTGCGGGCCAGCCAACGGCCCGATCAACCGCGAGCTGCCGAGGACCCGGCCGTCTACGGGCTGCCCAGCGTCAAGGACCAACCGCCGGGCGACCACAAGGCCGGGGTGATCTGGCACACCCAGGGTTCCGGCAAGAGCCTGCTGATGGCCTTCTATGCCGGCCTGCTGGTGGCCGACCCAGGCATGGCCAATCCCACGCTGGTGGTGCTCACCGACCGCAACGACCTGGATGACCAGCTGTTCGCCACCTTTGCGATGTGCCGTGACCTGATCCGCCAGACGCCGGTGCAGGCGCAGGACCGCGAGCATCTGCGCACCCTGCTGAACCGCGCCTCCGGCGGCGTGATCTTCACCACCATCCAGAAATTCGCCCCCGTAGGGGCAGGCCTTGTGCCTGCCCTGGATGGGGCGACCACCCGGGATAGGGCAACCACAAGGGTTGCCCCTACGGCGCTGACCGATCGCGCCAATGTCGTGGTCATCGCCGACGAGGCGCACCGCAGCCAGTACGGCTTCAAGGCCAGGGTGGCGAGCCAAACCGGCGAGATCGCCTACGGCTTTGCCAAATACCTGCGCGATGCACTGCCCAATGCCTCCTTCATCGGCTTCACCGGCACGCCCATCGAGGCCACCGACGTCAACACCCCGGCCGTGTTCGGCCACTACATCGACATCTACGACATCAGCCGCGCGGTGGAAGACGGCGCCACGGTGCCGATCTACTACGAGTCGCGGCTGGCGCGCATCGAACTGGATGACGACGAGAAGCCGCGCATCGACGCCGAGATCGAGGCGCTGCTGGAGGACGAGGACGCGCCCAGCGCCGAGCGCACCAAGCAGAAGTGGAGCACGGTGGAGGCGCTGGTGGGCAGCGACAAGCGCCTCGCACTGGTGGCGGCCGATCTGGTGCAACACTTCGAGGACCGGATAGCGGCGCTCGATGGCAAGGCGATGGTGGTGTGCATGAGCCGGCGCATCTGCGTGGCGCTCTTTGAGGCGATCATCAAGCTGCGCCCGGACTGGCACAGCAGCGACGACAACGCCGGCAGCATCAAAATCGTGATGACCGGCGCGGTATCTGATCCAGCGGCATGGCAGCAGCACATCGGCAACAAGGCACGCCGCGATCTGCTCGCCAAGCGCGCTCGTGATCCGCAGGACTCACTGCGGCTGGTGATCGTGCGCGACATGTGGCTGACCGGCTTCGATGCACCCAGCCTGCACACCCTGTACATCGACAAGCCGATGCGCGGCCACGGCCTGATGCAGGCCATCGCCCGCGTCAACCGCGTGTTCCGTGACAAACCGGCCGGCTTGATCGTGGATTACATCGGCATCGCCCAGAACCTGAAATCGGCGCTCGCGCAGTACTCCAAACCCGATCAGGACAAGACCGGCATCGACGAGGCCGAGGCCGTGGCGGTGCTGCTGGAGAAGTACGAGATCGTCCGGGACATGTTCCACGGCTTCGACTACCGCACCGGCCTCGGTGGCACGCCGGGCGAGCGGCTGGCGATGATGGCCGGCGCCATCGAATGGATACTCGACAAGCAGCAGCAGTGGGCGGCTGCCGAAAAAACACCAGAAGCCAAGAAGCAGGCGCAGCGGCGCTTCGCCGATGGCGTGCTGGCGCTGTCGAAGGCCTTCGCACTGGCCGCAAGTTCGGACGAGGCGCGCGGCATCCGCGAGGAGGTCGGCTTCTTTCAGGCCATCCGCGCCGCATTGGTCAAGACGGCGGGAGGGGCCGGCACGACCCGGCAGGATCGCGAGCTGGCCATCCAGCAGATCGTCAGCCGCGCCGTGGTCTCCACCGAGATCGTCGATATCCTGGCGGCTGCCGGTATCCAGACGCCGGACATCTCCATCCTGTCCGATGAATTCCTGCTGGAAGTGCAGCAGATGGAGAAGAAGAACCTGGCGCTGGAAGCGCTGCGCAAGCTGCTGGGTGACAGCATCCGCTCCCGCACCCGAACCAACGTGGTCGAGACCCGCGCCTTCACCGAACGGCTGGAAGATGCCATCGCGCGCTACCACGCCAACGCCATCACCACCGCCGGGGTGCTGCAGGAGCTGATCAGGCTTGCCCAGGATATCCGCGCCGCACGTAACCGGGGCGAAGAGCAGGGCCTCTCGGACGAGGAAATCGCTTTCTACGACGCGCTGGCGGAAAACCAATCCGCCGTAGAGGTCATGGGTGACGACAAGCTGCGCGTGATTGCCCACGAACTGCTGGTCAGCCTGCGCGAAAACGTCGCCGTCGATTGGGCGCACCGCGAATCCGCCCGGGCGCGGCTGCGTGTGCTGGTCAAGCGCATCCTGCGCAAGTACGGCTATCCGCCGGATTTGCAGGATGCAGCGGTACAGACAGTGCTGCAGCAGGCCGAGGCGCTGTCCGCCTCCTGGCAGCCGGGGCATTCACGCGCATGATGGTCTTCAGTTATTCGAAGTTTTCGAATAACTGCCGCCGATGGCAAGTGCGTCAACACCAAGACGCGGGGCTCTTGTGCCGTTGCATGAGGTAGGAAAGGGATAGGCGTCCGGCATAAAGGCCTGTAAAAACGAGTGTTCTTGAACATTTCGAGTACACAGACAAATGGGGACGGCAATCCCGGCGGGTATTTTGTTGGCTTGCGTGGGCAAGTGGTCAATGCGGTGACGGTGGAAGGCGGCGGCGTGGAGCGGGTGCAGTGCCGCCGTGACGCTCGGTATCGCGCGCCTCGAAGAACTGATGCGCGCGAACCAGACACTCGCCACCGTCTACACGCTCAAGGAGCAACTGCAGACGCTCTGGAGAAAACCCGACGAGGACGCCATGCGACAGGCCCTGAACGCGTGGTGCACCCTGGCGCGGGCCACCCCCATCACGCCCCTGCATCGCTACGCCCAGATGCTGCAGCGCCACGCCGATGGCCTCTGCGCCTACGCTCGGTTCAAGCTCACCACCGTGCGCATCGAGGCCGGCAACGTCGCCGGCATGATCCGCAAGCGCGCCCGAGGAAAACCTCGATCAGGACTATTTCAACTGCACAACTGGCCTTGCAGACGCTGGGCGCGCGCTGAGGCTCAGTCCTCACGCACCTGCTCTTCCATGAAGGCCTGAACCAGCGGCGGCAGTTCCGGCGGTGTCACGTCCACATCCTCGGCGAGATGCTCGATGATCGCCTCGAACGCCGCGATCCGTGCCTTGTGCTTGTGCCTGGCGTCGATGCGTGTCCACGGTGCCCATGTCGTGGAACATCGTTCCAGCATGTCCGCGTAGGCCGTTTCGTAGTCGTCCCAGCGTGCCCGATTGCGGATGTCGTCTTCGGTCAGCTTCCAGCGTTTGCCGGGTGTTTCATAACGCTTGATGAAGCGACGCATCTGGGTGTCGCGGTCGATGTCGAGGAACAGTTTGACGATACGCACGTTTTCCTCGACGAGGCTGCGCTCGAACTGATTGATTTCGTCATAGGCGCGTTGCCAGGCGTCCGGTTCGGCGAAGCCCTCGACGCGCTCGACCAGCACGCGGCCGTACCAGCTTCGATCGAAGATCGTCAGTTCTCCCTGCAAGGGCATCCGCTCCCAGAAGCGTTGCATCCAGTGCTGGCGCCGTTCCCGGCCTTCCGGCGCGCCGATCTGCCAGACCTGAAGTGTTCTGGGATCCAGCGCCCAACCGATGCGGCGGATCAGGCCGCCCTTACCGGCGGAGTCCCAGCCCTCCAGCACTACGATGGCTCTGCGGCTCTGCCGGGCGTAGGCGTGCTGCAGTTGCTGAAGCTGCCGTTGCAGCTCTTTCAGCTGCGACTCATCACGTTTCTGGCTCATGGCCCGCAGTGTAGAGGGTGTCGGCCCGCGAGGAATCCCAGTGTGTCGGCGCGGACGAAGTCCCGAGTGCTGCTACGACCAACGGCTGATCGCAAAATGTCCGCAAGTCGCGCAAGATGGCGCCTGAAGTCGCCCGAGCGGGCGAAGCGTTCGGCTGCGTGATTCCCAGACTGGGCACTGGATGCCCGGCATGATTTCTGGAGGTAGCACTGATGAGCAAGTATGTCGATGTGCATCGTCGTTCCATCGAGGATCCGGAAGGATTCTGGGGCGAAATCGCGCAGGACCTGCATTGGGACAAGCCCTGGGACCGGGTACTCGACACCAGTCGGGCACCGATGTACCAGTGGTTTTCCGGCGGCCGGCTCAACACCTGCTACAACGCGTTGGACCGCCACGTCGAGGGTGGTCGCGCCGAGCAGGCGGCGCTGATCTACGACAGTCCGATAACCGGCACGGTGCGCAGGTTCAGCTACCGTGAACTGCGCGACTGGGTGGCCCGTTTCGCAGGCGTGCTGCTCGCGCAGGGCGTGAAGCCGGGCGACCGCGTGGTGATCTACATGCCGATGGTGCCCGAGGCGGTGGTGGCGATGCTGGCCTGTGCACGCATCGGCGCCGTACATTCGGTGGTATTCGGCGGCTTCGCCGCGCCGGAACTGGCCAAGCGCATCGACGATGCCAAACCGGTGGCGGTGATTTCGGCGTCGTGCGGAATCGAGCCGACGCGCGTGATCGCCTACAAACCCTTGCTGGATCAGGCACTGGAGATCGCCGCGCACAAGGTGGATTGCTGCGTCGTGTTGCAACGACCGCAGTGCGTGGCCACCTTGCAGCTGGGTCGTGATGTGGACTGGGACGAACAGATCGCCAAGGCCGAGCCGGCCGACTGCGTGTCGGTGGCGGCGACCGATCCGCTCTACATCCTCTACACCTCCGGCACCACAGGAAAGCCCAAGGGCGTGGTGCGCGACAACGGCGGTCACGCGGTGGCGCTGAAATGGTCGATGAAGGCGGTCTACGACATCGAGCCGGGCGAGGTGATGTTCACCGCCTCGGACGTCGGCTGGGCGGTGGGCCATTCCTATTTGGTCTACGGCCCCTTGTTGCATGGCTGCACGACGATCCTGTTCGAGGGCAAGCCGGTGGGCACGCCGGACGCCGGTGTGTTCTGGCGCGTCATCCAGCAGCACGGCGTGGTCACGCTGTTCACGGCACCGACCGCGTTTCGCGCGATCAAGAAGGAAGATCCGCGTGGCGAGCTGATCGGCCAATACGATCTTTCGAAGTTCCGGGCGCTGTACCTGGCCGGCGAGCGCTGTGATCCGGATACGATAGCCTGGGCCGGCGACAAGCTCGGCGTGCCGGTGGTCGACCACTGGTGGCAGACCGAGACCGGTTGGCCGGCTGCGGCGAACTGTCGCGGCATCGAGGAACTTCCGGTCAAACCGGGTTCCGCCACCGTCGCGGTGCCGGGCTATGACATTCAGGTGCTGGACGAGGAAGGCCGGCCCATGGCTGCGGACGACATCGGCAATATCGTGATCAAGATGCCCTTGCCACCCGGTACGCTGCTGACGATGTGGAACAACGAGCATGGCTATCGCGAGCACTACCTCACGCGTTATCCGGGTTACTACCTGACGGGCGATGCGGGATTTCTCGACGGCGATGCCTATCTCTGGATCATGTCGCGCATCGACGACATCATCAATGTCGCCGGTCATCGCCTGTCCACCGGCGGCATGGAGGAGATACTGGCGGCGCATCCCGATGTCGCCGAATGCGCGGTGATCGGCATGGCCGATGCCACCAAGGGTCAGCTGCCGGTCGGATTGGTGGTGCTCAAGGCGGGTGTCGATCGACCGCATGACGAGATCGAACGGGAGTTGATCGCACGCGTCCGCGATCAGATCGGCGCCGTGGCCGCGTTCAAACGGGTTCTGGTGGTCGAGCGTCTGCCCAAGACCCGCTCCGGCAAGGTTCTGCGCGCGACCATGCGGGCGATTGCCGACAACCAGACCTACAATGTGCCGCCGACGATCGACGATCCGGCGATTCTCGACGAGATCACAGCGGCCCTGAGCGCCTCGCGCTTCTGAGTGGTCACGCCCGCAGACGGGCGCTTGTCATTATCGAAACGGCCGGTTTTCCCCGGCCGTTTCGCTTACGAACGATTCTTGCATTTTTGGCGGCTTTCCGGGGTTTCATCCTGAATGCCGGGCCTCTCGAAGATTCCAACTTTCGCATCCGAACCCAGTCATTTCGGATGAAGCTCTCCTTATTGCGCGCCGGCCTTCTGAGTGACCGGCGGTGAAGCGTACCAGGACTGGACCCATACGCTGCCGCGCCGGCCGCGAGTCACGTAGTCGTGAGCGCCGCTGACGCGCGCATAGAGGTAGGCATTGTCGGGATTGTCCGCACCGATCTTGCCGGTTTCGTGGGATGTCGCGAAAAAGCCGGGAAACGCGGGGGGGCTGCGAATTCCAGATGCATTTCCAGCGCGATGCGCAGCAGGCGGCTGAGATAGCGAAAGCCCTCGGCCCGGTCGAGCGGGCTGTCCGGCGCTTCCGGTCGCAGTATCTGCCGGCCAGCGCCCTTGAGCGCCTCGCAGAAATCGTCCCGGACCTGTCCCGAGACCACCCGGTCGACAGCCTGAGCTTCGATGGGGGTCGGACATCCTCGCATACCTCCGCCATTCCTCAGTGTCGGCCCAGTAGACCCCTCGGGCAGGCACCCGTCCTCACCTGTTTGTATGAAGCAGTAGGCTTGGGCGTCTCCGCCCAGGCGGATGGGTGCCAAGGGGCGGGCCAAGCAAACCGGAGGCGCCGGAGCACGTCCTGAACTGAGGGAAGTGGCGCGCCCGACTGGATTCGAACCAGTGACCGTCGGCTTAGAAGGCCGATGCTCTATCCGACTGAGCTACGGGCGCTGCGGCGCGAAGTTTAGGTCATGTTCGGATTATTCGTCTCGGCGTCCGGCGTGGGATGCATCGGAATGCCTCAGCTTACGTCAGACTTGAGGTACTGCGCGGCCTTGGGCAAGGAGTTGAGCTTCTCGTAAGGGGGCATCATGTCCTCGTAGCGATAGCGCTTGCCTTGCTTGCCCTTGGCTCGGTCACGGTGGTGGCGAAGAAGCAAGGCCGGTGAAAGTTGGCGTACGGGTTGAGGTAGTCCTGATTGAATTGGTCACGCGCGGGGCGAAGTGCTGGGGGATGTGGACATAGCCGAGCAGCTTGCGCACCACCGCACCGTTCTTGCTCTCGGCCAGCGCGTTGTCGTTGCAGGGCTTGGAGTGGCGCAGGTTGTACAGGTGCGACACGGAGATGCCCGCCAAGCGCTCATGGCGGGCGTCGTCAAACTGCTGCCAGGCACGCTCGCACAGCTTCTTGACGGCGGGGCCGGGGGGGGGCGTGTCGTGCAATGCGTCAACCTCGGCCAGCAGACGGACATCGGCCTCGGCGAAGCGCCCGATCAAGCGCGTAAGCTGCTGGCGCGAGTAGCCTGTGAGGATGCGCAGATTGGCCACGATCAGCCCCTTGTCCGCCTTGGACAAACGCGGGGGAGTCGCGAAATGGCGCAAGGCATCTTCGATCAGCCGGTAGCGCTCCGCTTGGGGTGCCGGCTCCGGCGTCACCGAGGTGCTGCCGTGGATAAATCGGCGATCTGCTGGAGCGTACGCAATTGTCTGGGGTTCATGATGAGCTTCATCCCGCCATCATGAGCGGATCGAGGTCAGTTCAGACTCATCTCATGTTGGAAACACGAGCACCCCTACAGACTCATTTCATATTGGAAGAGACTCGCGGTCCCTATCGGTGACGCGGGCTGGTACGCTACTTCACCATCAAGCCGTCAGCGTCCACACTGGCAACGCCGTCCACCGATTCCGCAAGCTCTACGGCACGATCACGGACCGTATCGCTGGCAACCGTACCGTTGAGCGAGACCTCCGCGCTTTCGGTGTCCACATTGATGTCCATCGCCTTGACCATATCGTCCGCCGCCAGCTTGGCCTTGACCTTGGTGGTAATCATGGCGTCGGACATGGCTGTTCCGGCCTGGTCCGCTGCATTCTCGGCCCGATCGCCGAGTTCGTCGATGGTGGACGGCGCCTGAATCCGGTTATCGATGCCCTTTACGTCCGGAACATTGCGCGCGAGTTCCTCGGCGGCTTCCGACACATCGACGGTCGCGACCTGACCACTGAGCGTGACCACGCCGTTGTTGGTCTGCACGCTCACGCCCTTTCCTTGAGTGCGCTGGTCGGACGCCAGTCGCGCCTTGACCTTCGCGGTAATACCCGTATCGCTGATCGCCGCACCAAGATTTTCACTTTCCTTCGGCGCGTCGGCCGCCATGTCATCGGACATCTGGCCTGCTCGATCGTCGCCCGAGCAAGCCGCCAGACTGAGTGCTGAAGCCAGCCCCATCGCCAGCAGTGCCTTGCGTGAGTGTATGAACAAGCTGTCTTTCATATTCCGGTTCTCCTTCGAGTTCTTCAGAAGCTAGAATGAATTAACCAGAGATTAATGCGTTCTCAATGTTTCACCCTGAAATACGCACTCAATCCAAACTTACGATCACTTCACAATCGCTTTCCACGGCCGGAAATCAAGGAGACGACGAACAGGATAAGGAACACCACGAACAACACTTTCGCAATCCAGGCCGCAGTACCCGCAACCCCGGTAAAACCAAGGACGCCGGCAATTAATGCAATGATAAGAAAAGCGATTGCGTAGCTGAGCATGTCATTGTCCTGAGCAGTTTGGGCTCGTTCCCTACGGAGTTGGAGCCTCTGGTGTTGATGCAATATGAGCTGCATATTGAGCGTAGGCGTATGACTGATCACTGAACACATTCGATTTCTTGAAATCACCCTAGAAAGTAAAATCTTCCGAAGATATATTCCGAACGATCACCGTGCGACCGCGACACGAAACCATTCATGCCGGCGATAATCATGAAGACGGATTCGGCGAGACTTGGGTGACATGAGCAGAACCGAAAGCAACTACCCTTACCGACAGACGATCAGCACGCGGTGGAAGGACAATGACATCTACGGTCACGTCAACAACATCGACTACTACGGCTTCTTCGACACCATCATCAACACCTATCTGATCCGGCACGGCGGCTTGGATATTCACGAAGGCCAAGTCATCGGGTTCTGTGCGGAGTCGCACTGCCGCTTTCTGCACGCGTTCGCGTTTCCGGACGACGTCGAGGCCGGGCTCAGGGTCGCGCGTATCGGCAACAGCAGCGTGCGCTACGAACTGGCGCTGTTTCGCGCGGGCGACACCAAACCATCGGCCACCGGCTGGTTCGTGCACGTATTCGTGGATCGGCACACGCGGCGTCCGCAGCCGCTGCCCACACCATTGCGATCCGCGCTCGAGGCCATCGCCACCGAGGAAACATCATGAAAGTCACGGCTGCCGTTCTCGGTGAAATGGGCCTTCCGGCCCCCTACGCCCGGTCCTTACCACTGAAGCTGCAGACGCTGGAACTGGACGAACCGGGGATCGGTGAGTTGCGCGTCAAGCTGCTGGCCGCCGGGCTCTGTCATTCGGACCTGTCGGTCATCAAGGGTTCGCGGCCACGGCCGATGCCGATGGTGCTGGGCCACGAAGCGGCCGGCGAAGTTCTGGACGTGGGCCCCGAGACCCCGGGATTCGAGCGTGGCGATCGCGTGGTGTTCTCATTCGTTCCGAGCTGCGGCCATTGCACGCCCTGCGCATCCGGACGGCCGGCACTGTGCGAGCCGGGCGCTGCTGCCAACACGGCCGGCACGCTGCTCAGCGGCCAGCGACGCTGGCACGGCGATGCGGCAATCACCTATCAACATCATCTGGGCGTTTCGGCATTCGCCGAAGCCACCGTGGTTTCGGCACGCTCCGCAGTCAAGATCGATCCCACGCTCCCACCGGAGATCGCCGCGCTGTTCGGCTGCGCGGTGATGACCGGCGTTGGCGCCGCCGTGAACACGGCGCGTGTCGCGCCCGGCGAAAGCGTGGCAGTGTTCGGTTTGGGCGGCGTCGGGCTGGCCGCACTGCTGGGCGCGGTTGCCAGCGGCGCCAATCCGGTGATCGCGGTCGACGTGATGCCGTCCAAACTGGAACTCGCGCGCGAACTGGGCGCCACGCACACCGTGCTGGCCACCGAGTCCGACGTGGTCGCCGAAATCAAGGGCATCACTGCCGGCGGCGTTCATCACGCCTTGGAAACCGTGGGCAGCGAACGCGTACTGGAACAGGCCTACGCCGCCACGCGACGCGGCGGCACCACGGTAACCGCCGGCCTGCCACATCCGGACCGTCGGTTCTCGGTGCCGGCCCTCAGTCTGGTCGCCGAGGAGCGCACGGTGAAGGGTTCCTACATGGGCTCGTCCGTCCCATCTCGCGACATTCCGCGCTTCGTGGCCCTGTATCGCGCCGGGCGGCTGCCCGTGGATCGGCTGCTGACGCATCGGCTGCGCCTCGACGAGATCAACGCCGCATTCGATCGGCTCGAACGCGGTGAAGGCGTGCGTCAGGTTGTGGTGTTCGACCGATGAAGCCCGACGTCCACCTGCGAACTGCGGCGACCTATCCAATGACCCGCGCGATGGATACCCATTTCGCGGACATGGACATCGGCGGCCATCTCAACAATGTGGCCCTGGCGCGGCATTTCGAGGACGGACGCGTGGCGCTGCAGATCGAGATGTTCGGCATCGGCGCCTACGATCCAAGCCAGACGCGCCCGTTCCACATCACCATCGTGCAAAGCACCATCAACTATCTGCGCGAAGTGCGCTTTCCGGCGCCCTTGCAGTGTGGCGTTGGTGTTTCCCATATCGGGCGCAGTTCCTATCGCCTGGCTTCCGCCCTGTTCCAGCACGATCACTGCGTGGCGGTCTGCGAATGCGTGATGGTGCTGCGCAGCGATGGCGCCGCCCTGCCCTTTACCGATGAATTGCGCGCGCAACTGGAAACCTTCCGCCTGCGGGACGTTCCGGCAGGCAATTAGCGTCTCAATCAGGGCTTGCGCGCGCGTTCGATCAGCGAACTGGTCGAATAGCCGGCATGAAAGTCGAGCACGCGCACCTCGCCTCCGTGGGCGATCACGGCTTCGTGGCCCGCGATCTGTTCAATACGGTAGTCGCCGCCCTTGACCAGGATGTCCGGCAGCACCGCGGCAATCAGGTCTGCCGGCGTATTCTCCGAAAACGGCAGGACCCAGTCCACGCACTTGAGTCCGGCGAGCATGCGCATGCGGTCGTCGCAGGCATTCAGGGGGCGCGTCGGCCCCTTGATGCGGCGCACCGAATCGTCGTCGTTGACGGCTACCACGAGACGATCGCCCAAGGCTCGCGCCGCTTCCAGGTAACGCAGATGGCCCACATGCAGCAGATCGAAGCAGCCGTTGGTCATGACCACACGCTCACCCTGTTTGCGGGCCGCCGCGATTCGCACCAGCAGTTCCGCCGGCGTGACTACCACTACCGCACCGTCTTCATTCTGATTCTTGCCAGCCAGCGCGGCAGCGAGTTCCTCGCGGCTGGCGGTGGCCGTACCAAGCTTGCCGACGACTATGCCTGCCGCCACATTCGCCAGATACGCCGCACGCGACCAGCTTTCGCCGGCGGCGACACAGGCCGCCAGAACCGCGATCACGGTATCGCCGGCGCCGGTCACGTCGAAGACCTCGCGCGCTTCGGTAGGCAAGGTCAGCGGCGCAGCGTCAGGCTCGATCAGGCTCATGCCGTGCTCGCTGCGAGTCACCAACAGCGCTGCCAGATCAAGGGCCGTACACAGGGTTTGGGCTTTGCCGAACAGATCCTCGTCGCCAGCGGTCACGCCGGCCACGGCTTCGAATTCACCGAGGTTGGGCGTAAGCAGGCTGGCGCCGCGATAGGCCGTCCAGTCATGGCCCTTGGGGTCGATGATCACCGGCTTGCCGGCAGCCCGCGCGGCCGCAACCATCGCCGCGGCGCCGATCAGACTGCCTTTGCCGTAGTCGGACAACAGCACCACGTCCGCCCGCGGCAAGGCCGCCTCGAAACGCGCCTGCAGCGCATCGGCGTCGAAGGCGCCGACGGCCGACAGCGCTTCCTCGAAGTCCAGGCGGATCAGCTGCTGGTTGCGCGAGATCACACGCAGTTTGGTGATGGTCGGGCAGTCGGCCGTTTCCACGAACTGCGCGTCAATCCCGCTGGCAAGCAGGTGCTCGGACAGCAGCCTCGCCGCCTCATCCCGACCGACAACACCCAGCAGGGTGGTCTTCACGCCGAGCGCGGCGGCGTTGAGCGCCGCGTTGGCGGCGCCGCCGGGCCGGGCCTCGTGATCGCGCACACGCACCACCGGCACCGGCGCCTCGGGCGAAATCCGCGAGGTCGGGCCGTGCCAGTAACGGTCGAGCATCACATCGCCAACCACCAGCACTCGCGCGCCCGAGAAGTCCGGCAGCTTGTTGCTCATGAGACCTGGCCGCCGGCGCTGGAACCCGACATCAGATGTAGGCGAGCCAGTCCGGATAATGGTCGCTGCGACCCTTCACCAGATTCAGGTAGGCCGTCTGCAATTGCTCGGTCACCGGTCCGCGCGTACCTGTGCCAACCGGCCGGTTGTCGACCTCGCGAATCGGCGTGATTTCAGCAGCGGTACCGGTGAAGAAAGCCTCATCGCAGATGTAGAGTTCATCGCGGGTAATGCGGCGCTCGGTCACCGTGTAGCCAAAATCGCGCGCCAACTGCATCACCGTGCGTCGTGTGATGCCGTCCAGGCAGGAATTCAGGTCCGGCGTATGCAGGGCCTTGCCGTAGACCACGAAGATGTTCTCGGCACTGCCCTCGGCGATATGGCCGGTGGTGTCCAGCATCAGCGCTTCGTCGTAGCCGTCACGCAGCACTTCATTGAGCGCGAACATCGAGTTGATGTAGTTGCCATTGGCCTTGGCCCGGCACATCGCCGAGTTCACGTAATGGCGTGTGAACGAAGACGTACGCACGCGGATGCCGCGCTGCAGGTTCTCGGCGCCCAGATACGAGCCCCAGGCCCAGGGCGCGATGATCACGTGGGTCTTCAGCCCGTCTGCACGCAGACCCATGCCCTCGGCGCCGTAGAACACCATCGGGCGGATGTAGGCCTCGCTCAATTTGTTGGCCCGCAGCACTTCGAGCTGCGCTTCGCTGATCTCGTCCTCGCTGTAAGGCATCGCCATACCGAGAATCTTGGCGGAGCCGAACAGGCGCTTGGTGTGGTCCTGAAGACGGAATATCGCCGTACCGCTTGGCGTTTCGTACGCACGCACGCCCTCGAAGCAACCCACACCATAGTGCAGCGTGTAGGTGAGAACATGGGTGGTGGCTTCACGCCAGGGCACGAGTTTTCCGTCGTACCAGATAAACCCGTCGCGGTCAGCAAACGTACTCATTTCGGCCTCTTGTGAACTGCGTGATGCGGTGGAATGGGCGTCGGCCCCGTACGGCGTAGAATCGGCGGGGCGCGGCAAGCCAGCCATTATAGAAGCGCTGTCGGCTGCGTGCCCGCAACGGGCACGCGGGTCACGGCACACCACCCCTCAGCCGGCTCGCAGGGCGGATTCACCTTCGAGCCCGAACACGCGATTCCAGAGACGCACCACCTCCTGCCGCGATTCATGCCACAGGGGTTCGTCCACCGTCGTATCCCGCTGCTGCAAGGCGGCAGCGTGGGTTTCGCGCCGGTAGGACCGGTAGATTTCGATGAGACGATCCTTGTCCGCCGCACCGATCACTCCGGTCTGGCACAGCGCATCAAGCTGGCGCCAGTTATCGGACCAGCGCGTCAAATCCGGCTGTTGCGACGCCTCCCGCAACAGCAGGTACTGCGTGATGAATTCGATATCCACCAGACCGCCGGTGCCCAGCTTCATGTCCCAACGTCCGGCCTGCGTGCGGCCACGCTGGCTACGCATGCGGTCGCGCATATCCAGAACGTCGTGCCGCAATTTGTCTGCGTCACGCGGGATTGCGAGCACGTCCTTGCGCAAGGATTCGAAACGCCCGCCCAGATCTGAGTCCCCTGCCACGAAACGCGCGCGCGTCAGCGCCTGGTGTTCCCAGGTCCAGGCCTTGTCGCGCTGATATTCGGCATAGCTCTTGAGCGTGCTGACCACCAGGCCAGAACGTCCGCTGGGTCGCAACTCCAGATCCACTTCGTAACAGCGCCCGGCTGGCGTGAGCGTGGAAAGCCAGTGAATCAGACGCTGCACCAGGCGCACAAACCAGGCCGCAGTGCTGAGACTGCGCGCGCCACCCAGCGTATCAGCCTGCAACGATTCCGCATCATAGACAAACACCAGGTCCAGGTCGGAGCCGTAGCCCAGTTCGAAGCCGCCGAACTTGCCATAGGCGATCGCCGCAATGCGGGCCGCATCCCCGCTGCCCGGCGGCATTCCGTACTGCAGGCGCATCTCTTGCTCCGCGCATTCGAGCGCCTGCTGCAAAACGGCTTCCGCAAGCCAGCTCAGATGGTCGCTCACCTTCACCAGTGGCAACAGACCGATCACATCCGCTGCCGCGATTCGCAGCATTGTCTCTTGGCGATAGCGCCGCAGCGCATCCATTGCCGCCGATCCACCGTCCCCGACTTCGCCCACCGTCTCGATACGCGCGCGCACGTCCTCGCGCATCTGTTCCAGCGTTGGCGGTGCGTACAACTGGCGCGCGTCTAGGAGCATGTCCAGCGTGGCCGGCGATTGCGCCATGAAATCGGTCACCCAGGAGCTGGCCGCACAAAGCCGGACCAGTTGCGAACGCGCCGTATCCGATTCCAGCAACAGCGACAGGTAGGTGCTACGGCCGACGATCGCCTCCACCACCTTCAGGCTGCGTTGCGCCACCAGCACCGGATCCGCATGCTCGCTGCATTGCTGCATCAGCCGCGCCACGACCGCACGCAGGCGCTGTGTCGCAGCATCCGGTAAAACCCGTACGCGGCGAGAAGACGCCAGCGCCTGGAGCAGCGGCACGATCGCGCCCGCTGCTGACGCATCCAGTCCCAGATGAACCAGTTCTCGCGTCAAGGCGCCCGAATCCATGTCCGACGACATCGCCGAATCCATCGCCCGATCCCAGGTCGCATCCTCGGCATCGGCGCTGGGCGCTGCGAATACCCGGTCGAACTCCGCATGCACGAACGCACGGACCTCACCGTACTGCTTCACCAGCGAGTCCCAGTCATCGACACCCATCGCCACCAGCAAGGCGGTGCGCGGCGCATCCTGCGTCGGCAGAGCATGGGTCTGCTGATCCGCATACATTTGTACGGCGTTTTCGAGGCGGCGCAAAAAGCGATAGCATTGATCCAGCCGCGACACCGTCGGCCCATCCATCAGGCCGATCTCCGCCAACCGTTTCAAAATCGGGCGAAAACGCGTGCCCTGCAGGCGCGCATCCTGGCCGCCGCGCACCAGCTGGAACGATTGCACGATGAATTCCAGCTCGCGAATGCCGCCTTCGCCGAGCTTGATGCTGTCCTCCTGTCCCCGATTCGCCACATCGTCGCGAATGCGCCGCTTGAGTTCGCGCAGGCTGCCGATGGCTGTGAAGTCCAGGTAGCGTCGATAGACGAAAGGCTGAAGACGCTTCAGCAGTTCGTGCCCCGCCGCCAGATCACCCGCAACCGGCCGCGCCTTGATCAGCGCATAGCGTTCCCACTCCCGGCCATGCTCTTGGTAATACTGCTCCGCAGCAGCAAACGACACCGCCGGAGGCCCGCTGGCTCCAAACGGCCGCAACATCAGATCCACCCGGAACACGAAACCATGCTCGGTGCGCGCGGACAGCAGTCGCGTCATCGCCTGCACCAAGCGAGCGAAGAACTGCTCGTTCTCGATCGGGCGCTGGCCATCGGTCTGGCCGCGCGCCGTGTAGGCCACGATCAAATCGATGTCGGACGAAAAATTCAGCTCCCGACCACCGAGCTTGCCCATGCCCAGTACGACTGGCCGAACCGCCCTGCCCTGCGCATCGCGCGGCACACCATAGCGCTCGAACAAGGAAGCGCTGGCCTTGTCCACCGCGACCGCACAGCAGGCATCCGCCAGATCGGAAAGATCACGCAGGGTTTCATCGAAATCAGCCAAACCCGCAAGCTCACGCAAGGCAATGCGCGCCATTTCGCGCTGCCGCTGCTGCCGCAAGGCCTGCATCAGTTCCGAATCCACAGACAATGCCGAACAACTTGCTTGGATCAGAGCAGCGATGTCTCCCGCGCCACGAGGCACCGAAAAATCCGAAGCGTCCAGCCACTCCGGGAATCGGTTCAGCAAGTCGTCAAGGAAACGACTCGCGCTGCGTGCACGCTGGACCACAGTTTCGGGAAGCACGGAATCCATATTCATGGCTGACATTCTGGTTGATTGAGGCTCGAATGCCGAGCGAGACGCTCCAGCGTGGGCTTCGTTCCACCTGAGCAGCCTGCATGTCAGTGAATGCATCATTCGGCGCGCGGTGGAAATGGGCGAAGAAATCCATGGCGATCAATCAAGTCCGGCGCCGCGAGTTCAAACAAGCCACC
>NZ_JAVRIC010000038.1 GCF_031846245.1 Banduia mediterranea
TGATATTTATCCATGGGTATCCTGATTTCGGCGGCGCCCCTCCCACAAAAGATCAAAAGAATATTTGCGCCTCGGCGTGAGGCATTCTAGGGCCGCGACGGTTCGAGCATCGGCTGCGTCGCTCGCGTAAGCTCAATCGCACCCAGACCCGCTCCGACCAACCTATGTTCCGCATTGGCCACGGTTTCGACCTGCATCGCTTGCAGCCCGGCGAGGGCGTGACGCTCGGTGGCGTCTTCATCGCCTGCGACTATGCGATCGTCGCGCATTCCGACGGGGATGCCGTGATTCATGCGCTGTGCGATGCCTTGCTGGGCGCGGCCGCGCTCGGCGATATCGGCCACTATTTCCCCGACACTGATCCCGAATTCGCAGGCGCCGACAGCCGTATGTTGTTGCGCGAGGTGGTCAAGACGCTGGAGCAGGCCGGCTTTCGGCCGGTCAACGTGGACCTGACGATCATCGCGCAGGTGCCCAAACTGGCGCCGTACATCATTGCGATGCGACAACGGTTATGCGAAGACCTGGGTCTCGATATCGGTGCCGTCAATGTCAAGGCGACCACTCACGAAGGGGTCGATGCGATCGGCGAGAAACGTGCGTTGTCGGCGCACGCCGTGACGCTGATTGCCGCCGACATGTGACGATGATGCTTGGGAGCAGCGCCTTCAGGCGCCGCCGTGGCTCGGCGCGAAAGCCACCAGAAACCCCAGTGCCGCAATCGCGCCGGCGGCTTCGTGCGTGTCCGCCACGGCCTCCGGAACCATGGTGTCGATCAGCATCGCCAGGATTGCGCCGGCGGCAATCGACATGATCAGGGCGATGCTGGCGTCCGATGCGTCGGCGAAGGCAATCGCCCCGATGCCCGCCGACAGCGAGCAGCATAGGGCGATCAGCAACCATAGGCTGAAGACGTAGCGCGGGCTGCGGCCAGCGCGCTTCATCCCGGCCGCGCTGGCGAGACCTTCCGGAATATTGGACAGGAATACGGCCGCCACCATGACCAGACTGGTGCTGCCACCCTGCAGCAGCGACAGGCCGATGGCGATCGATTCCGGGATGCCGTCGAGCAGTGAACCGATGGCGATCGCCGAGCCGCTGCCGGGATGATCGGCTTCGGCTGCCTGCTGGTCGCCGGAGCGTTTGCGATGCGCCGCGCCGTAGCGTTCCAGTGCGAGATTGGCCAGGGTGTAGATGATCGCGCCCGCCATGAAGCCGCTGGCGGTCGCGGCGAGCCCACCGATTTCGTGCGCCTCGGCCATCAGTTCGAACGCCAGCGCCGAGATCAGCACGCCGCTGCCGAAGGCCATGATCGCGGACACCCAGCGTCGCGGGATGGGCGCGGCATAACCGGTGGCGGCGCCCAGCACCAGCGCACCGCCGCCAAGCAGGCCCCACAGCGCCGCTTGCAGTGGCAGGCTCATATGCAGTGGTTCATGGGCGTGCCGCGTTGCCGGGCTTGCGCAGCAGCACGTAAACCGCGCCGGCGCCACCGTCGTGCGGTCGCGCCGAATGAAAGGCCAGCACGTCCTTGCGTCGACGCAGCCAGCCGTCGATCGAGCGTTTCAGCACCGGGCCGTCATTGCTCGATCGCAGGCCCTTGCCGTGGATGATGCGCACGCAGCGTACGTCGCGGTCCTGACATTGCGCCAGGAACACGTGCACGGCGAGGCGCGCCTTTTCGGCGTTGAGTCCGTGCAGGTCGAGTTCGTCTCCGATGCGGTAGCCACCGCGACGCAGGCGACGGAACACGGAGTCCTGTACGCCGGGCATGCGGTAGTTCAGCACTTCGCCGCTGGCGATCAGGGCGTCTTCCGGAACCATTTCCAGGGATTCGCGCAAGGCGGCAAGCTCGTCGGTCTCGAACTGCACGGGGCGCGGCGACAGCGGTTTGCGCGCCGGTTCGACGCGGTCGGACGGCTTGCGTACGACAATGCCGCGCATCGCGTCCCTGAATGCCTGTGTGTCGTCGTCTTCGTGCATCTTTGTCTTCCCCGGCGAGTTACAATTCGGCAACTTCTACCCGAACGGGTTCCATGCATATCCTGCTGTCTAACGACGACGGTTGCCAGGCTCCGGGCTTGCGCCGTCTCATCGACGAATTACGCCCGCATTACGAACTCGACATCGTTGCGCCCGACCGCAATCGCAGCGGCGCCAGCAATTCGCTGACGCTGAGCAACCCGCTGCGGATCCAGCGCCACGACGACGGGACCGTCTGTGTGGATGGTACGCCGACCGATTGCGTGCACCTGGCTCTGACCGGCCTGCTCGAACGCCGGCCGGATTTCGTGGTGTCCGGCATCAATGCCGGCGCCAATCTGGGTGACGATACCCTGTATTCGGGAACGGTCGCCGCGGCGATGGAGGGCCGACACCTGGGTGCGCCGGCCATTGCAATTTCGACCACCGACCTCAATCCCCGGCATTTCGGCACGGCGGCGCGCGTGGCGCACATCCTGATCGAACGCCTGCGCGAATCGCCGCTGGCAGCGGACCTGATTCTCAACGTGAACGTGCCGGACATCCCGTTCGAGGATCTCGCCGGTTTCCGTCCGACCCGCCTCGGCAAGCGGCATCTGGCCGAAGGCGTGGTGCCGGCCAAGGATCCGCGCGGTCGAACGATCTACTGGGTTGGCGCGGTCGGTCCCGAGCTGGACTGTGGGCCGGGCACGGATTTCGATGCCATCGTCAACCACTTTGTTTCCATCACGCCGATCGTCACCGACCTGACGCGTCACGCCGAACTGGAACGGGTGGGGAACTGGCTGGAAGCCCTGTGATGATCGGTCGACACCACCATTCGCGTGGGCTCGGCGTGACCTCGGACAATGCGCGGCAGCGCCTGGTTCGCGAACTGCAGCAGCAGGGCGTGACCGATCCGGCGGTGCTCGAGGTGATCGCCAGGGTGCCGCGCCACGAATTCGTCGAGGAGGCGCTGCGCTATCGCGCCTACATCAACACCGCCCTGCCGATCGGCCAGGCGCAGACGATCTCGCAGCCGTACGTCGTCGCCTTGATGACGCAGCTGCTGATGGCGCCTGGCAAGATCCGCAAGGTGCTGGAGATCGGCACCGGCAGCGGTTATCAGACCGCGGTGCTGGCGGAACTGGTATCCACGGTGTTCTCGGTGGAGCGTCTGCGCGAACTGTCTCGTGTCGCGCGTGAGCGTCTGGAGCGTCTGGGCTACCACAATGTCCTGTTCAACTACGGTGACGGCATGAAAGGCTGGGCCAGTCAGGCGCCATACGACGGTATTCTGGTGACAGCGGGGGCGGCCGAAGTGCCGCCGGCCCTGCCGGAGCAACTGGGGCCGGGCGGTCGCCTGGTGATGCCGGTCGGACCCAGTGGCGCGCAGGTTCTGCTATGTATCGACCGTACGCTGGACGGCCGTCTGATCCGTAGTCAGACCGCCAATGTCAGTTTCGTGCCGCTGTTGGCCGGTCGCGCCTGAGATGGAGCCGGGACAGGTGGCGGAGGACCGCAAATCCGTAGGCGGCATTTTCTCGCGGCTCTACGACTGGATGCTGCGTGCGTCCCGGCATCGTCACGCGCGCTGGTATCTGGCGCTGGTGTCGTTCGCGGAATCTTCGTTTTTTCCGATCCCGCCCGATGTGATGCTGGCACCGATGACGCTGGCGCAGCCGAAGCGCGCGTGGTCGCTGGCCGGCCTGACCACACTGGCGTCGACCGTGGGCGGCATGTTCGGCTATCTGATCGGCTATTTCCTGATCGGCGCCCTGCAGCCGGTGATTGATCGTCTTGGATATCGGCATGGCTACGACACCGTGGTCGGATGGTTCGCCGAATACGGTTTCTGGGCGATGCTGCTGGCCGGCTTCACGCCGATTCCGTACAAGCTGTTCACGATCGCGGCCGGAGCCAACGGCATGGCGTTCCTGCCGTTCGTGGCGGGCTCCACGATCGGTCGCGGCGGGCGCTTCTTTCTGGTGGCGGCGCTGGTGCGTCTGGCCGGCCCCACGATCGAGAACCGTCTGGTGCACTACATCGACCTGATCGGCTGGAGCGTGCTGGGGCTCATCGCGGCGGGAGGCGTTCTCTACGGGGTCATGGCGTGAAGCATCTGCCACTGTCGCTGCTCGCGGTCCTGCTGTGCTCCTGCAGCTCGTTCTGGCGCTGGGAGCCGATCGACGGTGGTGGCGCTGGCGGAAGCGACGCGGTGCAGCGACGCGCTGGTCCCGGCGAATATCAGGTGCAAGGTGGCGACACGGTCTATTCGATCGCGTTTCGCAACAGTCTCGACTACCGCAGTCTGGCCGCCTGGAACGGCATCGGCGGCAACTACCTGATCTATCCTGGGCAGATACTCCGGCTGAGGCCGCCCAATGGCTCGACCGGCGGCGGATCGAATCCACCGATCGTCGCCAGTCGTTCGTCTGGCACCGGCAACGGCGCCAGCGCTCGTACGGTGGTGGTCAAACCGACGGGTACCAGCACGGCGCCGGTGCCGACCGGCCCGTACAACTGGCGCTGGCCGGCCAGCGGCACGGTGCTGCGCGGCTTCGCCTTGCCGGCCTCGAAAGGTCTGGACATCACCGACAAGCTCGGTGCGCCGGTCTACGCGGCAGCACCCGGACGGGTGGTGTACAGCGGCAGCGCCCTCAAGGGTTATGGCGAGCTGATCATCGTCAAGCACGACGAGACCTACCTGTCGGCGTACGGATACAACCGTCGCCGCCTGGTCGAGGAGGGCGATGCCGTGACCGGCGGGCAGCAGATCGGCGAGATCGGCATGGGCCCCGAGAGCCGGCCGGTGCTGCACTTCGAAATCCGGCGTGCCGGCCAGCCGGTCAATCCTTCGGCATTGTTGCCGGCGCGCTGATGCATCCTTAGAACCCGTTCCTGGTGCGCCTGCACGAGAATCGCGTGTTGCGGCCCCTTGTCGGGGCGTGAATAATTGCGCCCCCCGTCCGCCTGGCGCGGACGCTTGCCCGTTTCTCCACAAGGAGTATCGCGATGTCTTCCGTCCCGGATACGGCGCCGAACGCCGTGTTCCCACGCATCCAGCGTCTGCCGCCCTACGTCTTCAATATCATTGGCGAACTGAAGATGGCAGCACGAGCTCGTGGCGAGGACATCATCGATTTCGGCATGGGCAATCCGGACGGCCCCACACCGCCGCATATCGTCGAGAAGATGACGCAGGCCGCGCTGCGGCCGGACACGCATCGCTACTCGGTCTCCAAGGGTGTGCCGCGTCTGCGGCGAGCCATCGCCGGCTGGTACGACAGGCGCTACGGCGTGTCTCTGAATCCCGAAACCGAGTGCATCGCCACGATCGGCTCCAAGGAAGGTATCGCGCATCTGGCGCTGGCCACACTGGGCCCGGGCGACGCGGTTCTGGTGCCGAACCCGGCATACCCGATCCATTCGTACAGCGTGGTGATCGCCGGTGCCGATCTGCGCCATGTTCATATCGGCCCGGGCGTGGATTTCTTCGAGGAATTGCAGAAGGCGATCCGCGAAACCTGGCCGAAGCCGAAGATGCTGATTCTGAACTTTCCGTCGAATCCGACCACGCAGTGCGTGGATCTGGATTTCTTCGAGAAGGTCATCGAGATCGCGCGCGAACACGGCCTCTGGGTGGTGCACGATCTGGCCTATGCAGACCTCGTGTTCGATGGTTACAAGGCACCGTCGATCCTGCAGGTTCCCGGCGCCAAGGATTACGCGGTGGAATTCTTCACGCTGTCCAAGTCCTACAACATGCCGGGCTGGCGCGTCGGCTTCATGGCCGGCAATCCCACGCTGGTGGGCGCGCTGGCGCGCATCAAGTCCTATATGGACTACGGCATGTTCACGCCGATTCAGGTGGCCGCGATCACCGCGCTGGAAGGGCCGCAGGATGCCGTCGCGGAGATCTGCGAAATTTATCGCAAGCGCCGCGACGTGCTCTGCGAAGGCCTCAGCGCCGCCGGCTGGCCGGTCGAAAAGCCCAAGGCGACGATGTTCGTGTGGGCACGCATTCCGGAGCCGTGGGCGCAGATGGGCTCGCTGGAATTCACCAAGCGCCTGCTCGAGGAAGCCAAGGTAGCAGTCAGCCCGGGCATCGGGTTCGGCGAATACGGTGACGCCTTCGTGCGTTTCGGCCTGATCGAGAACGAGCACCGGACACGTCAGGCCATTCGTGGAATCAAGAAAATGCTGAAGGAGGGACAGCCATGAGCGACCCGATACGCGTCGGCCTGCTCGGGCTGGGAACCGTCGGCCAGGGCGTGGTTCGCGTGCTGCAACGCAATGCCGAGGAAATTGCACGTCGCGCGGGGCGGCCGATCGTGATCAGCCGCGCCTCGGCGCGCGATCCGAACAAGGCGCGTGACTGTGATTTGTCGCAGGTCGCGATCGAGGCTGACCCGATGCGCGTGGTCACTGCCGACGATGTGGATCTGGTGGTCGAGCTGATCGGCGGCGAGACGCCCGCCTTCGTGCTGATCGGCGAGGCGATCCGCCGAGGCAAGCCGGTGGTCACGGCCAACAAGGCGCTGGTGGCCGAACGCGGCAACGAGTTGTTCGAACTGGCACGCGGTGCTGGCACCATGATCGCCTACGAAGCCGCCGTGGCTGGCGGCATCCCGATCATCAAGTCGATCCGCGAGGGCCTGGCTGCCAACCGCGTGCTGTCGGTGGTCGGCATCATCAACGGCACCTGTAACTACATCCTCACGCAGATGAGTCTGCGCGGCATCGATTTCGGCACCGCGCTCACCGAAGCGCAGCAGCTCGGCTACGCCGAGGCCGATCCGACATTCGACGTCGAGGGCGTGGACGCCGCGCACAAGCTGACGATTCTCGCCTCGATTGCCTTCGGCATTCCGCTGGCCTTCGAACGCGTGGCCTGCGAAGGTATCGCCCGCATCCAGTCACAGGACATCGAGCTGGCGAAGGCACTCGGCTACCGGATCAAGCATCTCGGCGTTGCCAAGCGCGGAATGGACGGCGTCGAACTGCGCGTGCAGCCCACGCTGATCGCGGACGATCAGTTGCTGGCCAAGGTCGATGGCGTGCTCAACGCCATCGTCGTACACGGCGATGCGGTTGGACGCACCGGCTACTACGGACGCGGCGCCGGCGGTGAAGCCACCGCATCCGCCGTGATCGCCGATCTGGTCGATGCGGTGCGCAGCCTCGACACGCCGCCGCAGCACCGCGTGCCCTACCTCGCGTTCCAGCCGGACGCGATCGCGCCGATGGAGGTGCTGCCGCTGGAGAAAATCGAGTCCGCGTACTACCTGCGGGTGTGCGTGGCCGACGAACCGGGCGTGCTGCGCTCGATCACCTCGATTCTTGCGGAGCTGGACATCAGCGTCGAGGCGATCATCCAGAAGGAGCCGCGCGCCGCCGAAGACGCGGTGGTGGCGATCATCACCTCGGTGGTGCAGGAAGCCCGCTTCAACGAGGCCTGCGCCCGGATCGAGGCCTTGCCGTCGGTACGCAGTGGCTTCTCGCGCCTGCGCGTCGAACACTTTGATTCGTGAGGCGCAACAGCGCCGATGCCTTATGCTTTCCACGCCTCACTCCCAACGCCTGTCGCCTGACGAAAATATGAGATACACAGGATTGATCGATGCTTGGCGCGCCCGCCTGCCGGTGGTCGACACGACCCGCGCAATCGCGCTGGGCGAGGGCAACACGCCGCTGATCCGGCTAGACAACATTCCGCGCGAGATCGGTTTCGACGGCGAGCTGTACGTCAAGTTCGAAGGTCTCAACCCGACCGGTTCGTTCAAGGATCGTGGCATGACCATGGCCGTGACCCAGGCCGTGGCCGAGGGTGCCAAGGCGATCATCTGCGCCTCCACGGGAAACACCTCGGCGGCGGCCGCGGCCTACGCGGCACGCGCCGGCATTACCGCCTTCGTGCTGATTCCGGAAGGCAAGATCGCCGCCGGCAAGCTGGCGCAGGCGGTCATGCATGGTTCGGTGGTGGTGCAGATCCAGGGTAACTTCGACGACGGCATGCGCCTGGTCAAGGAAGTCGCCGAAACCGCACCGGTGACCATCGTCAACTCGATCAATCCATTCCGCCTGCAAGGGCAGAAGACCGCGGCCTTCGAAGTGGTGCGCGATCTGGGTCGCGCGCCGGACGTGCACTGCATTCCGGTCGGCAACGCCGGCAACATCAGCGCTTACTGGATGGGTTATTCCGAGGCCATGGGTGAGACCACGGCGGCCAATGTGTTGCCGCCGGAACTCAAGAATTACAGGGTCGGAGGCTTGTCCTCGAATCGACCGCGCATGGCCGGTTACCAGGCGGCCGGCTCGGCGCCATTCATGCGCGGTGGCCCGGTGCGCAAGCCGGAAACCGTGGCCACGGCCATTCGTATCGGTGATCCGCAGAACTGGGATCTGGCCTGGGCCGTGCGCAGCGAGTCCGATGGCTGGTTCGACGAAATCGGCGACGAGGAAATCCTTGCCACGCAGTCGCTGCTCGCCAAGCGCGAAGGCGTGTTCTGCGAGCCGGCTTCGGCCATTTCTCTGGCCGGCGCCCTGCGTGACATCGCCAGCGGCAAGATCAAGGCCGGCAGCACGGTGGTGTGCACGCTCACCGGCCATGGTCTCAAGGACCCCGATATCGCCATGCGTGATGGTCTGTCCAGCGTGATCAAGGTGCCGGCGGAGCTGTCTGCGGTGAACAAGGCGCTGATCGAGCGCCTGTGAGCCTGGCCCGTGTCCGCCGGCGCGAACTCGGTCCACTCGAAGGACTGCCGGCAGAACTGAATCCGGTGCTGCGACGCGTGTACTCGGCGCGCGGCATCATCGACGCTGGCAGCCTGTCGCTGAAGCTTCAGGACCTGTTGCCGCCCACCGGCCTGCAGGGTCTGGAACGGGCGGCCGAACTGCTCGCCGAGGCCGTGCTGCGCGGCCGACGCATCGTGATCTGCGGCGACTATGACGCCGACGGCGCGACCAGCAGCGCCCTGGCCATCAGTGCCTTGCGTGCCTTCAGCCATAGCAATGTCGACTACGTGGTGCCGGACCGTTTCCTGATGGGCTACGGCCTGTCTCCGGCGCTGGTGGAAGTCGCGCGCGAACGTGGTGCCGAACTGCTGCTGACGGTCGACAACGGCATTTCCAGTCTCGCCGGCGTGGCGGCGGCGCGCGCGGCCGGGCTGCAGGTGGTGGTCACCGACCATCATCTGGCCGGCGAGGCGCTGCCCGAAGCCGATGCCATCGTCAATCCGAACCAGCCCGGAGACAGCTTCGCCAGCAAGCACCTGGCCGGCGTCGGTGTGATTTTCTATGTCATGGCGGCGCTGCGGCAGCGTCTGCGCAGCCTGGACTGGTTCGCCGAGCGGCCCGAACCGGCGATGGCCGATTATCTGGACCTGGTCGCGCTCGGAACCGTGGCGGACGTGGTGCGCCTGGACCGCAACAACCGCGTGCTGGTGGCCGGCGGTCTGGCGCGGATTCGCGCCGGCCGTGCACGGCCCGGCATTACCGCTTTGCTCGAAGTCGCCGGGCGCGATCCGGCGGGCACGCGGTCCACCGATCTGGGTTTCGTTGTTGGCCCGCGGCTCAATGCCGCGGGTCGTCTGGAAGACATGAGGCAGGGCATCGCCCTGCTGCTGGAGACCGATGCGGCGCGAGCGCGCGCGCGCGCAGCGCGGCTCGACGCGCTCAACCGCGAGCGCCGCTCGATCGAGCGGCAGATGGTCGAGGACGCCGAGCTGATGCTGGCCGAGACCGACAGCGAGGCGGTCGGTGTCTGTGTGTTCGATGCCGGCTGGCATGAAGGCGTGGTCGGTCTGGTGGCCTCGCGCGTCAAGGAACGTCTGCACCGGCCGGTGATCGCGTTTGCGCCGGCGCAGGAGGACGGCTGGCTCAAGGGCTCGGCGCGCTCGATTCCGGGCTTGCACCTGCGAGACGCGCTGGCTGCGGTCGATGCCCGGCACCCCGGCCTGATCGCGCGCTTCGGCGGCCATGCGATGGCCGCGGGTCTGAGTCTGCGGGTGGACGATCTGCCGGATTTTTCCGCGGCCTTCGACGCGATCTGTCGTCAATGGATCGATCAGGCGGCTTTGCTGCGGTTGATCGAAACCGACGGAGAACTCGATGCGCGCGAACTGGGTCTGGAAACCGCAGCGGCGCTGGAACACGCCGGTCCCTGGGGCCAGGGCTTTCCGGAACCGTGTTTCGACGGTTGCTTCGTCGTCGAGGAACTGCGTGTGGTGGGTGAGCATCACGCCAAGTACCGGCTGCGGCCGAGGGACGGTTCCAGCCTGAAGGCGATCCATTTCAACGGCGCCGAAACGGCGGCCGCGGTCGGCGATTCGGTGGAGCTGGTCTACAAGCTGGTGGTCAACCGCTGGCGCGGCGACAGCAGCGCCGAGTTGATGATCGAACAGCTGCGTGTGGTCGCCGGTTCAGACGCTGGGTGAGGCGAAGACCACCGGTGTCGCCTTGGCGATCACATTGCCCTGGCAGTAGTCGGCTCCCAGCGTGCTCCAGGTGGGCAGCGAGGCGGCGTCTTCGATCCCGGTGATGATCGTGCGCAGATCCAGAGTGCGCGCCAGGCGCAGCACCGACTCGGCGACCATGCGTTCCACCTGATCTTCGCTGATCTTGCGGAACTGGCGGGCGCTGAGTTTGACGTAGTCCAGCGGCAGCGTGCGGATCAGTGCGAGGTCGTTGCCGCGCCGGCCCACGAACTGGTCCAGTGCGATGCGGCAGCCCAGGCCGCGCAGCGTTTCGCAGAAGCGCGCCGCGGCGATCGGGTGATCGGCCACCGCTTCTTCGCGAATCTCGAACATCAGACGTTTCGGTGAAAGCTCGGGGTAGGTCTGCAATAGCTGGATGATCTGGTCCAGCGTTTCCGGTGCGTCCAGCGAAGCCGGCGACAGGTTGATACTGCAGAATTCAAGCTTGGGCATTTTCGGCAGACGCTGCGCCAGCATCGCGAACGCGTGCTTGATGACCCATTGATCGATTTCCCGTCCCAGATTGTTGCGTTCGGCCACCGGCAGGAACTGGCTGGCCGCGGTCCAGAATCCTTCCTCATCTTCGAGCGCGACCAGAAACTCGAAGGCGTCACGACCTGCCGCTGCGCCCGAATACGGCTGTATCCACTGCGTGGTCAGGTGGAACATGTCTCGATCCAGACCGTGGCGTATGCGTTTGAGCCACTGCGCATCGTCGCCGCTGTTATCGCCGCGTTCCATGAACGACTCGAATATACGGACGCAGTTGCGTCCGGCCGCCTTGGCGGCGTGGCAGGCATCCTCGCCACGCTTGATGATCTGGAACGGTGACCCCTTGCCGTCAAAGGGCGTCACTCCGACGCTGACGCTCAGTCGAATGTCACGGCGCTCCCAGCGCAATGGCGCATGCGAGACCGCGTCACGGAGTGTTTCGGCGACCGTGGCTGCGGCATCGACGCCACGATTCTCGAGGACCACGGCGAACTGGTCCGCGCCCAGACGAAACGCCATGTCCGCATGCTCCAGTTGTCCTGTCAATACGTGCCAGACATGCGCCAGCGCTTCGCTTCCCGCGTCGATGCCGGCATTGCCGTTGATCGCGTTCAGATTGTCGATGTCGATATAGAGGAAGCTGTGGCTGCGCTGCAATAGCCGCGACTGTTCCTGCAAGCGGCGCAACACGCGGTCGCAGGCGCCACGGCTGGCGTCGTCGCCGCTCGGTTCGGGGTGCGTCGCGGGCCCGGTGTTTGCACCGTCTGCGCTACGGAACGCGACGGCGGCGCCGTTGACGACGCCGTCCCGCGAGCACAGCGCCGTGGTGTTGAGCCTGAACGGCTTGGCGGTACCGCGCACATCGAGGAAAACCGGTTCGTTGCAGACGATGTCGCTGTTGGAGTCGATGGTGCGCTTCGCGGGATTGCCGAGCGGCTCACCCTGTTCACTGGCGGTGAACTTGAAGACCTCGTCGAAGGCCTGACCCAGCGCGACGTGCGGATCGATGCTGATCAGTTCCTGCGCATGCAGATTCATGTCCTCGATGCAGCCATAAACGTCGGTGACGACCAGGGCGTCTTCGACCGCGCCGAGCACTTGCGCCAGACGCGTCTCGCTTTCCTGCCGCTGCTTTTGAGCGCTGCGGCGCGCTTCGGTCTCTGCCTGAAGGGCATTGCGGCTGATCGAGAGCTGTTCGTGGAGGTCGTGCAGCTGGCTGAGGCGTTCGTTGCTCCAATGCGCCAGCATTCCGATTTCGTCGCGTCCCGAATCGTCGATCAGCACATCGCCCGGAGTGCCGCTGCGAACCGAGTCATCGAGTAGCGAGGCCATGCGACTGAGTCGGTCCAGCACGAAGCGACGCAAGCCGGCGAACACCAGCAGCAGACACAGGGCGACGGCTGCCAGGCTGACCGCGAGGCTCTGATTGACGACGTAGCGCGCACCGGCGAAACCTTCGCGGCTGCCGACGACACGCACCAGCCGCCAATGCGTCTCCGGCAGTTCGAGAAACACCGCGGTGGCCGGCTGATGAAGCACCGGGTCGTCCTTGAGGTGCATAAACTCGGGTACCTGAGCGGATTGCGGGGGCTCTGCCCAGAGGCTGATCAGCGCCGATTCGGCCTCGTCGCGCGCCATTTCACGCGTCCCGTCACGTAATGCCGAAATCAGCGAGGGTTCGTAGTCACTCGAAGTGACCACGGCCCGCAGAAAGCTCTCGTTCCATTGGTGCAGTGTCAGTGCCAGCGGCGCCAGCTTCGGAAAGCGCTTGGCTACGTCGGCGGCCGAGGCCGGCAGTACATTGCCGGAACTCGCCAGCAGGGCTTCGGTCGCACCCAGCAGTTGGTTATCACGGTCCAGCAGGATTCCATAACCGCTGTCGTTTTGCGTACGGCTGCCGAGCCCTGCGGCGATGCGGGCGCGGTCCAGCGAGACCGTCGCAACTCCCGCGAACTGTCCATCGCGCTGGATCGGTGTGGCGCAGGTCACGATCTCGCGCTGCAGCAGCGGATCGCGATAGGCCGGCGTCCAGTAGCAATGTCCCGGCTTGGCATAGCGCGCCGGTGTGAACCACTTCTCGTGCCAATAGGGCACCGAGCGTGTGTTGTTGTAATCGTCCAGGCGTTCGAAGGCGCCGTTGCGGCGGATCCAGTAGGCGCTCTGCCGTGCTTGGTTCACGTCGTCGCGGATCGGCAGCGGCCAGATCCCGGCGGCGAGTATCCAGTCGGCCTCGGCTTGCTGGGCTATCGAGCCCAGGACCGGTTGCAGCGCGTCGCGCTCTCGGGAAATGCCGGCGAAGCTCACGGCGAGCGCGCGTGCACCCAGCAGCATCTGCTGGATTTCCACGGCCTGGCGACGCGCGGTCTCGGTCTGGTAGCGGAACGATTCGTCGAACATGCTGGATTGCACCAGCACGCGGTTGGCAAAAAATGCGGCGCAGGCCAATACCAGGAAGATCACGGTGAACAGCAACGCCAGCCTCACCCGCAGTCGATGCTGCGGTCCTAGTGAGGGAGCAGTGCGGTGCTGAGCATCCCGGCCCGGCATGTCATCCAGTTCTGTTGTGTATGGGCATTCGAGGCGGACGACATCCCGTCGTCGCATCCTCCCCACGAGCCAATTCGCCTCGTTGCGGCTCATCCGGTGTCGGTCCCGACCTGGTAATTTCCAGCATCGACGGACACTTGTGACGATTTTTCTGATCATACACAGCTTGTTGCCTGGCCTGAACGACCGTTCGCGTCAAAACCGTGGAATTCCGATCAAGACGGCTGCGCAGCCGACAAGCGCGCTGTCAGACAAACAGGCTGGCGACCTTGTGCAGCGCTGTGGCGAGTTGTTCGATGTCCTCATCGTCGTTATAGACGGCCAGCGAGGCGCGTGCCGTCGCCGGTACGCCGAAGCGTGCCATCAACGGCATTGTGCAGTGATGGCCGGTGCGCACGGCGACGCCTTCCATGTCGAGAATGCTGCCGATGTCGGAGGCGTGCGCGCAGTCCATCGTGAACGAGATGATGCCGGCCTTGCCGGGGGCTTCTCCGATGATGCGCAGTCCCGGAATCGCGGCCAGGCGGTCGTGGGCCGACAGGACCAAGCGGTGTTCGTGGGCGGCGATCTCCGCCAGACCGATGTCGGCGATCCAGTCCAGCGCGGTGGCGAAACCGATGGCGCCGGCCATGTCCGGCGTGCCGGCCTCGAACTTGTAGGGAATCTCGTTCCAGGTGCTGCCTTCGAAGCTGACGGTTTCGATCATGTCCCCGCCGCCATGCCAGGGGGGCATCGCTTCGAGATGCTCGCGCCTGGCCAGCAGCGTGCCGAAGCCGGTGGGGCCGAAGGCCTTGTGCGCGGATACGCAGTAGAAATCCGCACCCAGCGCCTCGAAGTCCACCGGCAGATGCGCGATTGCCTGGGCACCGTCGATCAGTACCGGCACGCCCGCCGCGTGCGCAGCTTCGATCACGATTTCGACTGGATTGACGGTGCCGAGCGTGTTGGACACATGCACCATCGCGATCATGCGTGTCTTGGGACCGAGCTTCGCACGCCAGTCGTCGAGGTCCAGGCGTCCGTCATCCAGCACATCGGCGGCAACGACGCGGGCGCCAGTGGCTGCGGCTACGAGTTGCCACGGCACGATGTTGCTGTGGTGCTCCATACCGGTGAGCAGGATTTCGTCGCCAGCTCGCAAACGCGGCTGCAAAAAGCTGCGGGCCACCAGATTGATGGCCTCGGTGGTGCCGCGCGTGAACACGAGCTGCTCGCGCGCGGTGCCGAAGAAGGCGGCGATGCGGTCGCGTGCGCCTTCGTACTGGCTGGTGGCACGCGAGGCCAGTTCGTGGACGGCGCGGTGCACGTTGCTGTTGCTGGTTCGGTAGTAGCGGTCCATCGCCCGCAGTACGGCTTCGGGCTTCTGCGTGGTGGCGCCGTTGTCGAGATAGGCGAGACGCTTGCCGTGGATCACTTCCGACAGGATCGGGAACTGGGCGCGGATTGCCGCAAGGTCCAAGCCATGATCGGCCTGTCGTGCGGCCTGGGCGAGGTCGGGGCTTGCCTTGTTCACACCAGCAGTTCCTCTAGGGCGTGGCCGTTCGGAAGCCGGCTGAGCAGTGCCAATCCGAGTCGGCGGCGCAGCGGTTCGTCGGCGAGCGTGCCGAGCGCGTCGTAGGCGAAGGTATAGGTCAGCAGCGTGCGCGCGGCCTCCGGATCAAGGCCGCGTGTGCGCAGATAGTAGATCGACTGCTCGTCGAGCTGGCCGCAGCTGCTGCCGTGCGCACACTTGACATCGTCTGCGTAGATTTCGAGCTCCGGTTTGGCATTGACCTCGGCGCGCGGCGACAGCAGCAGACACGCAACATGCTGCTCGGAATCGGTCTTCTGCGCGCCCGGCTGGACCACGATGCGGCCGTTGAACACGGCATGTGCGCGGTCCATGACCAGGCCGCGATACAGCTCGCGGCTGATGGTGTTCGGTACAGCGTGAATGATGCGGGTGTGGGTGTCGGCGTGCGTGCGATCGGCCGGCGCGAATATCCCGTTGAGATGCGCTTCGGCGCCGGTTTCAGCCAGTTGCACGTTGAGGTCGTGGCGGGCGAGGGCGCCGCCGAGGTCCACGCCCAGGTAGCGTAGCTGTGCGTCGCGGCCGAGCCGGATTTCGGTGCGCGCGATGTCGGTGCTGGCCTTGCCCAGGGATTGCAGCCGGACCAGCGTCAGATGGGCGCCGGCTTCAACTTCGATTTCGGCGACCTGGGTGTTGAGCAGCTCGCTGTCGTCGCCGTGCAGGTCCAGAAACAGCGTGGCCTGGCTGCCGCGCCGCAATACGACGCGGTGCCGCAGGTGAACCATCGCCGGTTTCGTGCCGCTGCCGATCCAGCTGTACAGGTGAATCCGGCGCGGGGTCGACCCGCTGACCTCCAGGTCCGCGCCGTCGCGATACAGGGCCGCGTTGAGCGCGGTGACGCCGTCGTCCGCCAGACCACTGCCCGCCTCGTCGCTGCGGGCTGGGCCACCGATCCGGCGGCCGTTGACGAAGTGCAGCAATTCGGCGTCCGCCAGCGCATCGACGGCGGGTGCCTCGGCCGCCGGCGCCGCTGCGAAGTCACGTTCGTTCAGCGCGCTGAGATCGGTGTAGTGCCAGTCCTCGATGCGCTTGCCGGGAAAACGCTCACGTTCGAAGCGCGCATAGGCGCCGCTGCGCGCCTCGCGCAGAGCCCGTGGCAGCGCGGCGAAGGCGCGGCCATAAGCATCGGTGGCGACATTGGCGATCTGGCTCATGCCGCGTTGTCCAGCCAGCCGTAGCCCCTGTCCTCAAGCTCGCGTGCCAGTTCGGGTCCGCCGCTGCGGACGATGCGGCCGCCGGCAAGGACGTGCACCACGTCCGGTTCCACGTAGTCGAGCAGGCGCTGATAGTGGGTGATCAACACCACGCTGCGATCCGGCGAGCGCATCGCGTTGATGCCTTCGGACACGATGCGCAGGGCATCGATATCCAGACCGGAATCGGTTTCGTCGAGGATCATCAACCTCGGCCGCAGCACCAGCATCTGCAGCACTTCGTTGCGCTTCTTCTCACCGCCGGAAAAGCCCTCGTTGATGCCGCGGTGCAGCATCGCCACGTCCATCTTCACGGTCTTGACCTGCTCTCGCACCCAGGCCAGGAATTCCATGGCGTCGATTTCCGGTTCGCCCTTGCGCTTGCGCTGCGCGTTCACGGCGGCCTTGAGGAAATACATGTTGGTGACACCGGGAATTTCCACCGGGTACTGAAAGCCGAGGAAAATGCCGAGTGCGGCGCGTTCCTCGGGCTCTAGCTCCAACAGCGCCTGATCATCGAATGTGACCGAGCCCCCGGTGATTTCGTAGCCGTCGCGGCCGGCGAGCACGTGCCCGAGGGTGGATTTGCCGGAGCCATTGGGCCCCATGATGGCGTGCACCTCACCGGGCTTCACCGTCAGGTCGATACCCTTGAGGATGTCCTTGCCCTCGACGCGGGCGTGAAGATTCTTGATTTCTAGCATGGATTCGTTCCTGAAAGCTGGTTTCGCGCGAAGACGCCAAGTTTTTTTCTGGTTTTAGCTTTTCTCAGCGGCTTCGCGTCTTTGCGCGAAACAGGTTGTTTGTTGTTCAGCCAACCGCACCTTCGAGCGAGACCTGCAACAGCTTCTGCGCTTCGACGGCGAATTCCATCGGCAATTCCTTGAACACGTCCTTGCAGAAGCCGTTGACGATCATCGACACCGCGTCTTCCTCGGCGATGCCGCGCGAGCGGCAGTAGTAGAGCTGGTCTTCGCCGATCTTGGAGGTGGTGGCCTCGTGTTCGAGCTGGGCGCTGGCGTTGCGGACTTCGGTGTAGGGGAAGGTGTGCGCGCCGCAGCGGTCGCCGATCAGCAGGCTGTCGCACTGGGTGTAATTGCGTGCGTTTTCTGCGCCGGCCAGCATGCGTACCAGTCCGCGGTAGGACTGCTGACCCTGACCGGCGGAGATTCCCTTGGAGACGATGTTCGATCGGGTGTTCCTGCCGATGTGGATCATCTTGGTGCCGGTGTCGGCCTGCTGCAGGCCGTTGGTCAGCGCCACCGAGTAGAACTCGCCGACCGAGTCGTCGCCGCGCAGGATGCAGGACGGATACTTCCAGGTGATCGCCGAACCGGTTTCCACCTGGGTCCACGAAATCCTGGAGCGGGCACCGCGGCAGTCACCGCGCTTGGTCACGAAGTTGTAGATGCCGCCGAGGCCGTTCTCGTCGCCCGGATACCAGTTCTGCACCGTGGAGTACTTGATCTGTGCGTCCTCGAGCGCCACCAGTTCCACCACGGCGGCGTGCAACTGATTCTCGTCGCGTTGCGGCGCGGTGCAACCTTCCAAGTAGGATACCTGCGCGGCGTCTTCGCAGATGATCAGGGTGCGCTCGAACTGCCCGGTGTTGCGTTCGTTGATGCGGAAATAGGTCGATAGCTCCATCGGGCAGCGCACGCCCTTGGGCACGAACACGAACGAACCATCCGTGAATACGGCGCTGTTGAGCGCGGCGTAGTAGTTGTCGCCGAACGGCACCACGGTACCGAGGTACTTTCTGACCAGTTCCGGATGTTCGTGCACGGCTTCCGAGATCGGACAAAAGATCACGCCGGCCTCGGCCAGCTTCTTCTTGAAGGTCGTGCCCACGGATACCGAGTCGAACACCACATCGACCGCGACGCCGGCCAGCATTTCCTGCTCCTGCAGCGGGATACCGAGTTTGGTGTAGGTTTCCAGCAGCTTGGGGTCGACCTCGTCCAGGGACTTGGGGCGGTCCTTCATCGACTTCGGTGCCGAATAATAGGAAATCGATTGAAAGTCGATCGGCGGGTGCCGCACATGTGCCCATTCCGGGATGCTCATCTTCAGCCAGCGGCGATAGGCCTTGAGCCGGAATTCGAGCATCCATTCCGGTTCCTGCTTCATGATCGAAATCTGGCGGATCACGGCTTCGTCCAGACCCGGCGGCACGGTGTCGGCGTCGATCTGGGTGAAGAAACCGGCCTTGTAGTCGCGCTGCTTGCGGACCAGGGCTTCGATGTTTTCGCTGGGGGCTGCCATAGGGGTGGCCTCAGTACGGGTTCGGCCCATTCAGGCCGAAGGGTGGAATCTCAAGGGTGACTCGGCCGCGAGAGCGGGACGAGGCGCCGGCATGCTTGTCATCGGGGCAGCCATCTGTTCGAGCGTGACGGCGCCCAGTGCCTCGCGGATGGCCTCGCTGATCAGACGCCAGTTGCCGCGCACGCCGCAGGACGGCTCAATGGCGCAGTCGCTGCCGTGCGCGCTGCACTCGGTCAGTCCGATCGGACCCTCCATGGCGCGCACCACGTCGGCGATGCTGATCGCTGCCGGGTCCCGCGACAGGCGGTAACCGCCACTGGCCCCACGCGACGCGGACACCAGGCCGGACTTCCCGAGCAGCTTGAGCACCTTGCCGACGGTAGGCTCCGCCACATGCGTGAGCCGCGCCAGCTCGTGCGCGCTTTGCGAATTGTCCGGCTCGGCGGCCAGTGCCGTCATCACGACGATGGCGTAGTCCGTCAGTTTTCCGAGCTTGAGCACGTTCAATTAAGACCAATTTGGTACGATTTGAATTGTATGCCTCGATGACCCGATCGACAAGGCACAATAGGTCTCATGGAGACGAATACTTTCGCCTGGGATGTGACCGAGCCTTTCGTCCTGTCGACACTTGTGAGCGCGGAGCACATCGACGAATTCGGTCATGCAAACAACGTGCAGTACCTGCGCTGGTGCGAGCAGGTGGCCTGGGAGCATTCACGCAGTCTGGGGCTGTCGATCGAGCGCTACCGCGAACTCGGTTGCGGCTGTGTGGCGCGCCGCCATGAACTCGACTATCTGCTGCCGACCTTCGTCGATGACGAACTGCTGCTCGGCACCTGGGTGGCCGAGAACGATGGGCGCCTGAGCAGCTGGCGGGCCTATCAGTTGATCAGGGTGGCCGATGGTCGCACCGTGCTGCGTGGCCGCACGCAATGGATCAGCGTGGACATGAACAGTGGCAGGCCGCGACGCATGCCGCCTGAATTCGTCGCGGCATACCGCCCGGCGATAGCTTCGTCATGAAGATGCGCGTCGAAATCGAATTCTGCATGCAGTGTCATTGGTTGCTGCGCGCAGCCTGGATGGCGCAGGAACTGATCGGCACGTTTCCGGACGATCTGGCGGAGGTGGCCTTGAAGCCGGGCAGTGGCGGCGTGTTCCGTGTTCGGGTGGGTGACCAGCTGATCGTGGATCGAAAGCGCGACGGCGGTTTCCCGGACCTCACGGCACTCAAGCGAAAAGTGCGCGACTGCGTTGATCCGGAGCGATCGCTCGGCCACATTGATCGCGGGGATTGAGCGGTCAGCTGCCTGCGAATTCCCGCCGCTCAGGTCATCAAGCTGGAGTATTCAAGGCAGACGAACAGGAGGACAACGATGAACGTGAACCATCGCCAGCGGCGCCGTTTCGGCGCCTGCCTCGCGGTTGTGGCAGCACTGACATCCGGCACGGCGTTCGCCGACATCTACGTGGGCAAGGGTGTGGAATCCGGCGTTTCGGCGACCCGTCGCCTGGAGGTGGTGGTCGAAGCAACCCCGTTCACGATGACGGCCGAAGATCGGCGGCTCACCGAGCTGGCCGTGCAACGTCTGCGTGACGATGAGCTGATTCAGGGGCGCATCGCGGTTTCGGCCATCGGCGGCGTCGTCATGCTCAGTGGCGGCGTGCGCAGCGTGCCGATGATCTACCGGGCCGTCGAAGTATTGCGCGATCTCAATGCGGTGCGCGCCGTCGATGTGGACGAGCTTGACAGGGATTCACGCACTGTCTGGAATCGCTCCTGAGTGGGCGGCTCAGTCCAGCCAGACCAATCGCGGTGCCTGACCGAGGTGCGCCGCAACGATTGCATGCTGGCCGCAGCTTCGGCCCAGGTCCATGGTCCAGTGCAGGTCGGGGTCGACCAGAAAGAAGCCGGGCTCGTCCGGCCACTGGCCATCGGGATCGTGGTTGAGCGCCTTGAACCAGACCCCGACTTTCTCGTCGAGCTCGTAACGCAGGTTGTTGAAGTAAAAAAGATTGAGTTGCTCGCGCGCGAGCTCCGACCGTGGATTGCACGGCGTGATCAGTGCCCAGGACACGGTGCAGCCGGTCTGTTCGGCGATCATCGCTTCCTTCTCGGGCTCGTACCTGCCGATCTTCAGGTGGACGTCGCCATTGGGCAACATCACCACGTAGTCGGTCTTGCGATAAGCCTCGACCAGCTTGGCATTGTGACGGGGTAGTGGCACTTCTCGTCTTTTTGTTCGTAAAAATTAATTCAGGCCGAATTGTAACTA